>DAIMFE010000021.1:0-35319 GCA_036724805.1 Bacteroides sp. | reverse complement strand
TAGAGCATCTGACTGTTAATCAGAGGGTCCTTGGTTCAAGTCCAAGAGGAAGAGCTGGATTAGATGCTTTTCATTGTGCATTCTTCCTTAGCTCAGTCGGTTAGAGCATCTGACTGTTAATCAGAGGGTCCTTGGTTCAAGTCCAAGAGGAAGAGCTGGAAAATAGCCACTTATACAACCGTGTAAGTGGCTATTTATTTACTTTTATGCTATCTTGACTGCTTTGCGACAGGTGTTCGGGGTTTGAATCAGACTTTGTATGAAAATCCTATGTTTTATTATCTTCAATCAAAATTATTGCTATATTTGTACCTATATAGTACCAATTTGATACGCATAAAATCATTGAGTATGTTAGTTATAAGCAGTAGATAATTCAGAGACAGGCAAGCCGAATACATGGATAGAGCCGATAATGGTGAGCAAATTATTGTTCAGCGTGGGCGAGATAAAGCCTATGCAATCACTCCTGTAAAATCATCCGATATATATATAAATACCCAAGTAATAGCAGAAGATTTTGTATCCGGAAGAGAAATTAAAGAGCGGGTACATCAGCATATTGATAAATTGTTTTCCAAAAAATAAATGGAAGTAATTTATCACAAGCATGTGGCCGAGTACTTAAACGAACTGGTAGAGGTTCTTTATGATAAGGAGTATTTTGGCTTTAAAGAGTCGGCATACGACTATGTAGACTGGATATTTGAGCAAATAGAATCTTCTATAAACAGAAAGGTTAAAAAGCCTGCACCGAAATATTTCGATAGATATGGGCATGAGCTTTCTTATGTGATTTATAAGAGGAATATCCTGGTACGTTTTCTTCCAAAAGCAGGGAGATACATATCTATTTTTTTATATTGGTAATAATCATAATTGTGCTCAATATTTATAGGTTTAAACCCAAAATGTCCATTAGAGTTATTTGAAGCAAAAGTTATTAAACTACATGGGTAAGAATGCCTCATGTATTTATTTATATTCCACATTGCCTCTAAACCAACTTCCGCGCCCTTAATATTTCCCTTTTTCCATTTGGCGGCCCGGGAAGACGTTCAACCATAAAGCCGGAATGTTGCAGCATTCGCCTTACAACACCCTTTGCGCAATACGTGGTTAATATGCCTTCGGGATTCATCATCCGGTATAGCATATCGAATATTTCCGGGGTCCACATTTCCGGTTGCTTTTCGGGTGCGAAGGCATCAAAGTAGATAACATCCGGATGAAACGCTTCAGGAAAATTACAAGAAACCAAATCCGTATTTATTTTATTCAAAGTGAATCCGGGTGTTACTTCGATATTTTTATTCCATGGAGCGGTGTGCAAATTGCGAAACACGGGATCGTTCGTATAATTCAACTCTCCGATCATTTCCCATGACAGCGGATAGCGTTCAATTCCGGTATAAAGTACGTTCTGTTTACTGTTGATGGATTCTTTCAATGACAACCAGGCATTTAACCCTGTTCCAAAGCCAACTTCGAATATGTGGAGTGTTTCCTTGAGTTTATGGGCTTTCATTCCCATATCAATAAACACATGCTGTGATTCTGTTTCGGCGCCTTTAATACTGTGATAGTGTTCATCCATTTCGGGGATGTACAATGTAGAACTTCCATCGGCAGTCTTTTCAACAATTCGCTTCATAATAAATTGAGGATTTCAAGGACAAAAAGCCATACTTATAAGGTTATCCATATATTCACAACAAATAAAATTACCAAACCTATAAGCGCTCCTATACAGAACATATTGGAAGCCTTACTGTTTGATAAAACAAGAAAATGCGCTGCCAGAACACTTAATCCTGCGAATAACAGAAAGGTCATACTTGGCGATATGGACGGATACAGAAAAATAAAGATGAAAATGCTTAGTGAGAACAAAATGATAAAGCGTAAGTATATGCGGGTTCGGATCTTATCTTTGTGCTTGTTTGTAAAACAATATACTGAACAAACAACGAAAACAACAAAGAAATATATAAATACCAACCCTTTTGTGATACTTATGTTTAATTCGGGAGATATAAGCAATTCGCGAAAGGGACGCTGAAAGATTTCCATATCGCCCAGATAGTATGCGTATGCCCATAACAGTGCACAGGGAAGCACAACACCCAACACGCCGGCAATGAAGTTGCGAAGGGTAAGTTTATTTATCATAGCTACCCCGAGAAAAAATATCGGACTAAACCATAATAACTGCGGAAACAACAAACTTCCTAAACCCAGAAATACAAATGAATTGAAGATATTACCTGCCGCCTGCTGTCGCTGGTAGGTTTTAAAAAGATTGTAGACACTAAATAGCACCAGAACGATTGCAATATCAGCAATGTAAAATAAATGGAGCAACGGATATGCCGCCACAAAGAGCAAGAACAAAGATGTTTGTACGGATGCCCGCCTGCGTATAATAGCGTAGTAGTTGTTGATGCGAATTAAAAAGAATCCAATAACGAAACAGGATATCAACCCTAATATCCGACTACCCCAATCGGGAATAGTAATTTGATATTGCATAAAAGTATATGAAACATCCTGCGTTGATGATTGCGGCATGCCGGCATAAGCTATCACCCAGCATATTATTGTAAGGAATATGCTGATCGGAAGTGTGTGTCTTCCGGTGGTGATAATATGTTGCAATTGCTTCATTAAAGGTCGAATCCGATGTCGGTTCTATAGTATTTCTTTTCAAAATTAATCATTTTTGCCACATGATAGCTTTTTGCTAACGCTTCTTTTCGATTCTCGCCATACGAACAGATGGCGATAACACGTCCGCCGGCAGTTGCCACTTCTCCATTTTTCATTTTGGTTCCGGCATGGAAAATGATGCTATCGGTTTCAGCAGCCTCATCTAATCCGGTGATGGGGAATCCTTTTTCATATACTTCCGGATACCCACCGCTTACAAGTATAACACAGGCAGCGGAGCGAGAGTCTTCTTCCATTGATGCTGTATCCAATTCGCCTTTTTGAACGGCATTGAATAGCTCTACCAGATCTCCTTTAAGGCGTAACATTACGCTTTCAGTTTCCGGGTCGCCCATTCTCACGTTGTATTCTATAACCATGGGCTCATCCTTCACTTTTATAAGTCCGAGGAAGATAAAGCCTTTGTATACAATCCCTTCTTCAATCAACCCGTTGATGGTGGGTTCGATTATGCGTTCGCGAACTTTCTCCATAAATTCGCTGTTGGCAAAAGAAACAGGAGAAACGCTTCCCATACCGCCGGTATTTAATCCGGTATCGCCTTCTCCAATCCGTTTATAATCTTTTGCAACGGGCAGCACCTTATAATGCCGACCATCGGTAAGAACAAATACCGAACATTCTATTCCGGAAAGAAATTCTTCGATAACGACTGTTGCACTGGCATCTCCAAACATTCCGCTAAGCATTGCGTTAAGCTCAAATTTAGCATCTTCCAGGGTAGGGAGTATCAGTACTCCTTTTCCGGCACATAATCCATCGGCCTTCAACACATATGGGGCAGATAGGGTTTCGAGGAAAGCCAATCCGTCTTCCAATGTTTCTTTGGTTACGCTTTGATATCTTGCTGTTGGAATGTTATGGCGTTGCATAAATTCTTTCGCAAATTCTTTACTTCCTTCTAACTGGGCACCTTGTTTGGATGGACCGATTATCGCGATATCCCGAGTGGTGATATCCTGCTGGAAGAAGTCATAAATGCCATCTACCAACGGGTCTTCCGGTCCTACTACTATCATATCTATCTCTCTTTCGAGGGCAAATGTTTTGATGGCTTCAAAGTCATTCACTTTAAGATCTATGTTTTCTCCTACAGCAGATGTTCCCGCGTTACCGGGGGCAATATAGAGCTTCTCTAATTCCGGACTTTGAGCCATTTTCCATGCTAAAGCGTGTTCGCGACCGCCGGATCCAAGCAAAAGTATTTTCATATTTGGTTTATTAATTTTATGTTTATATTAGTCCTCCTCCGCCCTTCGGGCACCTCCTCCAAAGGAGGATAGCCATGGGGGGGAGGATAGCCTGCGGAGCAATTCCATTAAAACAATTTATTTTGATAGATAATCCTCGAAATATCGGGTTATCTTCTCGTGCAAATGCACTCTGTCACGACCCATTACATTGTGTTTATGTCCCGGATAAATGAATAAATCCGGATAAACGCGCGCGTCCACACAGGCTTTCATAAAAGACAGCGCGTGTTGCGGCACACATGTATCATCATGATCATCGTGAATTATCAACAAATGTCCTTCCAGATTACCGGCTATATTATTCAGGTTTCCTTCTTTGTACCCTTCGGGATTATCCTGTGGGGTATCCATGTACCTTTCGCCGTACATAACCTCATAGTATTTCCAGTCGATTACCGGACCACCCGCTACACCTACTTTAAATATTTCAGGATAGCGAAGAAGCAAAGCGGTAGTCATGTGCCCGCCGTAGCTCCAGCCATGAACGCCAATACGGTTTGTATCCACATAGGGCAATGTTTCAAGAAACGCTACACCCTTCACCTGATCTTTTCCTTCTTCAATTCCCAGATGACGGAAGGTGCAATTCTCGAACTCCAATCCACGATTACCGCTTCCACGGTTATCCAGGGTAAACATGATATAGCCTTTGTTTGCCATATAAATATCCCAGCCACGACCCGCGTACTGCCAGGAGTTATTGATCATTTGGGCATGCGGCCCCCCATATACATAAATAATAACAGGATATTTCTTTGTAGCATCAAAATCCGCCGGTTTGATAATGCGGTAATAAAGATCCGTTACCCCATCGGCAGCTTTAATTGTTCCGACTTCAAAGGTAGGCATTTTATAATCTTTAAACGGATCTTCGGCTTGCAGCAACGTAACCGTGCTTTTGTTTTTTTGAGTATCGATAATTTCAATTGTACGTGGACTTCGCGGGGATGTCCAGGTATCCATTACATATTTGCCGGAATGGCTTAGCTTGCCGTTGTGTATTCCCTCGTTGTTGCCTACAGGGGTACGTTTGCCTGTAGCCACATTAACTCTAAACAAATTGGTTTGCAAAGGAGAATATTCTGTACCGGCTATCAGTATTTCTTTACGTTTATTATCGAAGCCGATAACATTCTGCACCATCCAGTTGCCGGAGGTTAACTGTTTTAGTTGATTTCCTTTTGTATCGTACAAATAGAGATGATTAAACCCGTCTTTCTGACTTTGATAGATAAATTTGTCGGCGTCCCAAGGAAGAAAAGTTACAGGGTGTTGCGGCTCAACATATTTAGGATGTTTTTCTTCAAACAGTACTTTTGCCTGTGCACCCGTTACGGCATCGTATTGGCAAAGTTTGGCATGGTTCTGATCGCGGTTTACCTCAATAAGATACACGTATTTTTCATCGGGCGACCAGCTTATATTGGTAAAATAACGGTTGGTAGGATCGCCTGCGTCAAGGTAAATGGTTTGCCCTGTAGCTACATTGTAAACACCTACAGTTACCAAATGGCTTGTCATTCCGGCCATTGGATAACGTACATTGTTTACTTCGGAAATTCGGGTAGTGATGTTCACCAACGGATATTGAGTAACCATTGTTTCATCCATCCTGTAAAAAGCAAGAAGTTTTCCCTGCGGGCTCCAAAATGTTCCTTTGTTTATACCAAACTCATTACGATGAACCGACTGCCCGCATACAATTCCTTCGGGCTCATCGGTTATGGCTTTATCGTTTACATATAAATTATTACCAACGGTATAGGCTATATTCCCCGATTTATAATCGTAGTCATCCTTATCGGCAGCAGAAGAAATCTTGGTTTTACTTATTATTTGATGCTTTTCAAAATCATATACAAGATACATATTGGGCAGGCTTATCAGCATTTTACTTTCACCTGGCCATAGAAATCTTACAGTATAGAAATGCCTTAACTTGGCAATTTCCTCCCCTTCCAGCACTTCATTTACCTGTGCCAAGGTAAATAACTCCTTTTCTTTTCCGGTAGAAGGGTCAATACCTGTCACCTTGTCGATATCCGGTTTAATACAAAGATCTCCCCACCACTGCAATCCATAAATATTTTCGGCAAAACGATATTTCGAACCGCCCGGTATTAATTCTTCAAGTGTTGGTGTTTGCTGCGCCATTATGTTTCCTATGGTAAGGATAATAGTAAAGGTTAGTAAGATTTTCTTCATATTAAGTATCTCAATCTCAGTTTTCAGTTTTAAATTT
Organism: Bacteroides sp.; assembly: GCA_036724805.1. GTDB lineage: Bacteria > Bacteroidota > Bacteroidia > Bacteroidales > Bacteroidaceae > Bacteroides. The sequence continues at coordinate 29,094 of DAIMFE010000021.1, read as the reverse complement.
CTTAAACTCTTTATGTTTACCCTGAAATATGTCGTATCTGCGGAATTGACACTCCAGAGACCCATTATACAAAGCAACCTTTTCAGACGGTTTCAAACCAATCTGATCAAAACATTCTTCGCGATAACTTAGTATCCAGGCAGTGTTCCCGGTAAAAGCATGCTTTAGCCGTTCGCCAATCATTTGATACAGTCCAAGCAAATCACGCGTTGATATACGCTCTCCATACGGTGGATTGGTTATCATGATTGCTTTTTCGTTGGGTTGATCGAACTGCTGGAATGGCTGAATTTTCAATATAACATCTTTAGACACTCCGGCAGCTTTTATGTTATGCATCGCTATTTCGTTGGCTTTAGGATTGTTATCGTAACCATAAATCTTATGATTAAACTCCCGTTCGGCAGTATCGTCATTATAGATATCATCAAATAAATCTTGATCGAAATCTACCCATTTCTCGAAGGCAAATTCTTTGCGAAATACTCCGGGAGCTATATTACGGGCTATAAGCGCTGCTTCGATAGGAATTGTACCCGAACCACACATCGGATCTATTAAATCGCAATCGCCTTTCCAGCCGCTCATTAAGATCATTCCGGCAGCCAGCACCTCGTTTAATGGCGCTTCTACCGCTTCTTGACGGTAGCCCCGACGGTGCAACGATTCTCCCGACGAATCGAGCGAGAGGGTACAGGTGGTTTGCGCGATATGTATATTAAGTGCGATATCAGGATTATTTATTCTCACGGAAGGTCGTTTACCTGTTTTCTCGCGAAAGTAATCTACTATCGCATCTTTTACTTTGTAGGATACAAATTTGGAATGACGAAATTCTTCACTGAACACAACAGCATCTACCGCAAAGGTTTTATCAGGATCCAGTATTTCTTCCCATTTTATGGCTTTTACCTTTTCGTACACCTCATCGGCATTCTTGGCTGTAAAATGACTGATGGGTTTAAGGATACGAATAGCTGTACGCAGGCAGAAGTTCGCTTTGTACAACATGGCTTTGTTGCCGGTAAAAGATACCATACGGCGGCCTATCTGTATATCGTTAGCTCCAAGATTTGTTAGTTCGGTGGCCAAAACCTCTTCCAGTCCCTGAAAAGTTTTAGCAATTAATTCGAATTGGCTCATTTATGTTTTATTGTTGATAACAGGTTTAATTTCTCTTTTGTACAATTTTTCCACCTGTCGGTACATTTTCGGTTACCCAAATATTACCACCAATAACGGCGCCTTCGCCTATGGTAATACGTCCCAATATAGTCGCGTTGGAATATATAATTACATTGTCTTCAATTATCGGATGTCGGTCAACCCCTTTTATCGGATTACCGTTCTCATCTAACGGGAAGCTGCGCGCCCCCAGTGTTACTCCCTGATATAATTTTACATTATTGCCGATAATTGTTGTTGCGCCAATTACTATACCCGTTCCATGATCGATAGTGAAATGAGAGCCGATTTGTGCTCCCGGATGAATATCTATGCCGGTTTCGCTATGCGCCATCTCGGTAATAATGCGAGGGATAAGGGGGATGCCCAATTTTATCAACACATGTGCAATGCGATAGTTGGTGATTGCCTTTATGGCAGGATAACAAAAAATTACCTCGCCAACACTTTCGGCCGCGGGGTCTCCGTTATAGGCTGCCAAAACATCGGTAGCCAGCAGTCGGCGAAGCTCTGGAAGTTCGCTGATGAACTCCGCAGTTAGTTGATTAGCCCGTTCGCGTAAAAAATCGGTGGCACAGCAGCTACATCCTTCACGCTCAAAACACAATCCGGCCAGTATCTGTTTGGTGAGCAATTTGGCTAACTTCTCCACATCAACGCCAATATGATACTCGAGTGTGTCGCTATTGATGGTTGAATTTCCGAAATATCCCGGAAACAAGATAGAGCGTGCCCGATCGATAATTTCCGCCAGAACAGGCGTTGATGGCAATGGCTCTCCTTCTTTTTCCTCATAGTGGTGAAACAAGCCATTATAAGATTCACTTCTTGAAAGCTCATTAACCGTATTTGTCAAAACGTGTGTAAAGTCTTTAGGACTCATAGAGAATGCAGTCTTGTATTATAATCTGCAAATATACATGATTTAAAACCATTTCTACGCACATTTCCTTAACTTTATTGACGAAAAAAACGCGGGCTTCCGCTTATGCCGTAAAGGCGCCCCTTATGCTGAAATTGAACGTCCGTTGAAATCCGTTGCAACAACATAACAGAACATATAAGAACATATAAGATAATAACAACAACAACAACAGAAGAAAATTTGCTGTTGTTGCTGCTTTCTTTTTGAATTAGAAAACCACATGTTTCCGCAGGGTGTAGGGGCGGGCGGCATTCTCCCAAACGCACGTTGCATTTCTCCCAAACGCACGTGGCATTTGAGTAAACAGCACGTTGCATTTTCAAATTACAACGTTGCATTTGGGAGAAATGCAACGTGCATTTTTCCTCCAATCATTCTTGTGGAAATTTTCGGATAAAAGCTTATCATTACAGCAAAGACTTTGTGATTAATTTCATAACTTTGCATCTATGAAAAAAATATTCTTCTTTGCCATGATAATTGTATTATTATCAGCTTGCGGCAATAAAACAAAAAAGCAAACCGAAGAACGCATTATAACTGTTACCATAGAGCCCTTACGCTATTTCACCGATGCTATTGTGGGTGATAAATTCACCGTAAGGAGTATGGTTCCTAAGGGGGTGAGCCCGGAAACCTACGATCCTACACCCCGCCAACTGGTTGAATTGGGCGAAAGCGAAGTATATTTACGTATCGGCTACATTGGATTTGAAGTTTCATGGATGGATAGATTAATGCGGAACAACCCGCATTTGTTAACATTCGATACTTCGGCAGGGATTGATTTGATACGTGATGCCGGCCATTTTCATGGGGATCATTTTCACGAAGGAGGGGTAGAGCCGCATGTGTGGAATTCGGCATTAAATGCCCGTATTATTGCCAAGAACATACTTGATGCTGTTATCAAAATAGATAGAGAGAATGAAGTTTATTACTTTGGACGCTACGAAGCGCTGATAAAGAAAATTGATGATACCGATAAAGCAGTTCAGGATATTTTAAAGGAGAATGCAGACAAGGCTTTTATGATCTATCACCCTGCCCTTACCTATTTTGCCCGCGAATATAGTTTACACCAAATCAGCATTGAAGAAGGCGGCAAAGAACCATCGGCCGCCCATTTGAAAGAGCTAATTGAATTGAGTAAATTTGAGAATGTAAGAATCATATTTATTCAACCGGAATTTGATGAACGCAACGCGGAAATGATTGCAAAAGAAACAGGTACAAAGACTGTTCCCATCAATCCACTCTCTTACGATTGGGAAAAAGAGATATTACACATTGCCCAAAGCCTGAAACATGAGTAAACAGCCTATTATAAAACTGGAAAACATATCGGCTGCTTATGACAAAAAGGTTGTATTGCATGATGTAAACCTAACTGTTTACCAGCGAGATTTTCTTGGTATAATTGGCCCGAACGGTGGGGGTAAAACAACAATGATTAAGGTTATCCTTGGATTGATGAAGTTTTTCGGTAAAGTGAAATTCTTTCATAATGGTAAAGAAACCGATCATCTTATGATGGGCTATTTGCCACAATATAACAGTATCGATCGTAAATTCCCTGTTTCGGTAGAAGAAGTTATTCTTTCCGGATTAAGCGCGCGCAAAGCACTTACCAGCCGATTTACCGCCCAACATAAAAAGAAAGTGAGTGAAGTGATTACCCGAATGGGATTAGAAGGGCTTGCCAAACGATCAATTGGCCAACTTAGCGGCGGACAATTGCAACGGGCTTTATTGGGCAGAGCCATTGTTTCGGATCCTCAGGTGGTTATTCTGGACGAGCCCAGTACTTACATCGACAAACAATTTGAAGCAAGATTATACGAATTGCTTGAAGAAATTAATAAAGAATGCGCCATCATTCTTGTTAGTCACGATATTGGCACCGTATTGCAGAATGTAAAATCAATAGCGTGCGTTAACGAAACGCTGGATTATCACCCGGACACCGGAATAACCGAAGAGTGGCTGGAAAAGAATTTCCATTGTCCGATTGAGGTATTAGGACATGGAGCCATTCCACACCGCATTTTAAGCAAGCATAATCATGAATATATTAACCTCAAGACTTAGTTAAAATGAAAGAAACTATTAGAAAAAGAATCGACTCATTGAGACAAATATTACGAAGGGAAGGCCTGAGCGCATTTATCATTCCAAGCACGGATCCGCATATGAGTGAGTACGTTGCGTCTCACTGGAAATCGCGCGCATGGATATCCGGGTTTACCGGATCGGCCGGAACCATCGTTGTAACGATTGATAAAGCAGGCCTGTGGACCGACTCCCGTTACTTTATTCAGGCCACCGAGCAACTAAAAGATACCGAAATAGAACTATACAAAGAAATGCTTCCCGAAACACCCTCTATTACTGCCTTTCTTACCGGCAATTTGCCCGAAGGCAGTATCGTAGGAATTGATGGAAAGGTTTTTGCGGTGAGCGAAGCCGAAGAACTTGAAAACAAATTATCGGGCAAAGGCATAAAAGTTAGAATGGATATTGATCCGATACGGGAGATATGGACGGATCGCCCTCCCATTCCACAATATCCGGCTTTTGTGTACGAGATGAAATACGCGGGTAAATCGTGTACAGACAAAATTGATGCCATCCGGAAGTCTCTTAAGCAATTAAATTGTGAAAGCACATTCCTGTCTGCGTTGGATGAGATAGCGTGGACCTTAAACATACGTGGAAAAGATGTGAAATGTAACCCTGTAGTGGTAAGCTATCTTCTTATTACTTTGGATAAAGTTATTTTCTTCGTTAGCCCCGAAAAGCTCACAGCAGAAGTTGCTGAATATCTAAAAGAACAACAGGTTGATATCCGCGATTACCACCGGGCAGAAGAATATTTATCTTCTTTAGCCGCATCGAACCTACTTATCAGTCCTGCCAAAACGAACATTTCAATGCTATCAGCTGTTAATCCGGCATGCAAAATTATTCGCGATGCATCTCCTGTAGCTTTATTGAAGGCAGTGAGAAATGAGCAGGAAATTGCAGGTATCCACGAAGCAATGCGCAAAGATGGTGTAGCGCTAGTGAAGTTCCTGAAATGGTTGGATGAGGCAATTCCTGCCGGCAAGGAAACAGAATTAAGCATTGATAAAAGGCTGCATGCTTTTCGTGCCGAACAGGATGCATACATGGGCGAAAGTTTCGACACCATTGCCGGATATGGCGAGCATGGAGCGATTGTGCATTATTCTGCCACAGAAGAAACCAATGCCACCCTATTACCAAAAGGTTTTCTCTTAGTAGATTCGGGAGCACAGTACTTGGACGGAACCACAGATATCACCCGTACCATTGCTGTTGGCGAGCTTACGGAAGAAGAAAAAACAGATTATACTTTAGTGTTGAAAGGGCATATCGCTTTGGCTTCGGCTAAATTTCCGGCAGGTACCAGAGGGGCGCAATTGGATCTTCTCGCTCGTCTTCCATTATGGAAGAACGGCATGAATTATCTGCATGGCACGGGGCATGGCATCGGTCATTTCCTGAATGTGCACGAAGGCCCTCAAAGCATCCGTATGAATGAGAATCCGGTTACGCTTCAACCGGGCATGCTAACATCTAATGAACCCGGTGTGTATAAGGCCGGCAGTCATGGAATAAGAACAGAAAATCTCATTCTTGTAGTAAAGGATACGGAAGGTATGTATGGCGATTACTATAAATTCGAAACGGTTACGCTTTGCCCTATCAACAAAAAGGGAATTATAAAAGATATGCTAAGCAAGGAAGAGGTAGAATGGCTGAATAATTATCACCAACGGGTGTTTAACAGGCTTAGCCCTTCTTTAAACGAGGAAGAAAAGGAGTGGTTACTGGAGGCAACTGCCCGTATTTAATTTAATATACAAAATGGCTTTAATTAAATCGGTAAGAGGATTTACCCCTATAATAGGAAACAATTGTTACCTGGCAGATAATGCCGTAATTATTGGAGATGTAGTGATGGGTGATGATTGCAGTATATGGTTTAGCACTGTGCTGCGTGGTGATGTTAACTCAATTCGCATAGGAGATGGGGTAAATATTCAGGACGGTAGTGTATTGCATACGCTTTATCAAAAATCAACTATTGAGATTGGAAATCATGTTTCGGTGGGGCATAACGTAACGATTCATGGCGCGCATATTAAGGATTATGCCCTGATTGGTATGGGCTCTACCTTATTGGATGATGCTGTTATCGGCGAAGGGGCAATAGTTGCTGCCGGCTCTTTGGTGTTGAGCAAAACGGTTATTGAACCGGGAAGCATCTGGGGCGGTGTTCCTGCAAAGTTTATTAAGAAGGTGGATCCGGAGCAGGCAAAGGAGCTGAATGAGAAGATTGCTCATAATTATTTGATGTATTCGGATTGGTATAAATAGGTGAGTTATGGGAAAATTAGGTAACACTATCAGGCATTTTCGAATACACATCTATCGTGTTCGCGCCCTTATAGAATACGGCATAGCAGATGCGTATAAATCGTATAGAACACGCAATGTTCCAATAACTCCGAAATACAAACTATCGATATGCGCCATTGCCAAAAATGAAGGTTCGTACTTTGCCGAATGGATTGACTATCACCACTTATTGGGAGTGGAGAAATTTTATATTTACGACAACGAATCAACCGATAATACCAAAGAGGTGCTGCAACCGTACATTGATAGCGGATTAGTGGAATTTATCGATACGCCCGGAAAGAATATGCAACGCCCCGTGTATGCAGATTGCCTAAAACGATTCAGAAATGATTCGCAATGGATGGCTTTTATTGATTTGGACGAGTTTATTGTACCTTTAAAGAATAAAACTATCCCTGATTTTCTGGAAGGCTTTACTGATTACTCCGCTATTCAAATCAATTGGGTTTGTTATGGATCGGGTGGTCAGGAAAAGCAAAATCCGGGAATGGTTATTGAACGATTCCGCGATCATTCGGAACTCAATCACCATTTGAATTATTGTATTAAAACGATTCTTCAGCCCAGGCGGGTATTAAGTTTCAGTGGGGCGCACGAATGTGTGCCTTTGTATGGAAAGAAAGTTAATCCTAAGGGAGAAGTTATCAAGAAGTATTACAAGATTATACCGCCAACAGGTCAGGATATAATCCGCGTAAACCACTATGCGGTTAAATCACAGGAAGAATATCAGATAAAGAGGAACCGCGGACGCGCTCATTACGGCAGACCATTAGATGATGGTTATTTTCAACAATTTGACAGGAATGAGATTAAAGATGATCCGATAATGGAGAAGTATGTGGAGCGGTTGAAAGAGATTAAACGCTAAGCTATGCTTAGCGTTTAATCTCTTTCATTACCTCTAAAAACGAGCGAATATCTTCTTCATATAAATCTCCCAGAATAGACAACCTAAATGTTTTCTCTTTTGCCCCTTTACCGGGATAAATGGTAAATCCACGCTCATACAGGTAATCATGCATTTTATTGAAATCATAATTGGGATCCTGCGGTTCTTTTACCGCGATGAGAATGCCGGATTGATATTTGTCTTCGAGTAAGAAATCAAATTCCAGTTCTTTAAGGCCTTGTTTCAATACATTATAGTTATTCCTGTATCTTTGGATTCTTCCTTCGGCTGTTTCTTCAAAAAACATGTCGATAGCTTTACGGAGCGCATATACAACTTGTACAGGCGGGGTAAAAGACATTTGCCCTGTACTTTGGAAACCATCATATTGAGAGAATATATCAAAGTAGAATGACCGTTTATGGCTATTGGTTTTCAGGTTTTCGAGATGCGCTTTTTTAAATATAACAAAACTCAATCCCGCCATTCCTTGTATACATTTATTAGAAGATGAAACGATGTAATCTGCCTGCCACTTCTGCAAATCAATGGGTAAACCAGCGAACGAGCTCATACAATCAACTATGGTTTCTTTGCCATATTTGCGTGCCAGATCACATACTTCCTGAACAGGATTACGCATTCCTGTAGTTGTTTCATGATCTATGATACCGATATGGGTAATCGCGGTATCTTCTTTCAGGTATTGTTCGATGATGTTGATATCAGGATAGTCGCCATAGGCCAACTTATAAACAGTAACCGATATGTGATAAGCTTTTGCGATAGCAGCCATTCGGGCTCCATAAGCGCCATTATCAACTACCAATATTTTTCCACCGGCCGGAATAGAAGAGGTAACAGCCGCCTCTACTCCTCCTGTTCCGGAAGAGGCAAAGAGAACACTGGTATAAGTATCACCACCGTTTACAACTTTGGGTAAATCAACCTTTATCCCGTTCATGATTTCGCAGAACTCTTGCTCGCGGGGGCAAATATCCGGAACTACCATTGCCATCTTAACTTCATCGGAGGTTGTAGCGGGTCCCGGGTTCAGTAGTATTTTTCTGTCTATATTCATTGTTTGTTACTTGTTATTTGTTATTTTTATCGGTTTGACTTAACCGATTGAGGAATAAACTTTTAGCAGAGCTATTAGGATTTCAGAGATAACGAGTTGGTAACCGCGCGATTTACAGCAAATTGCGGTGCTATACTGTCAAATAACTCGGGGATAAAGGTAAGATATTTATTCGGAATCTCAAGAATATATTTTCCCCTTTTTTGTCTGATAAGCATCTCACCTATGGGAAGAATGAATAAGGCAAGGCTTAGTATCTTTATTTTTTAGCTTCTAACTTTCGAAATCCTTTTCTGCATCGATAGCATTGAGGCGTGTCAATTGCCGTTTTGCCATTTCGTGCAAACATGCATATCGGCCTCATCCGCATAGGCGTATGCTTTCTCACGCTCAACATTAATTTTTGGAATGATAAAATCACGGACAGCATCAGTGTGAAGCGTATAATTCACTTTACTAAGCACCCGTTTTACATTCCATTCGCCCTGCTTGGAAAATCACACCAATGGCATTAGTCGCCTCAATCCATTTGCGGGGTGTCATATTAAAACGATTTGCTCCTGCCTCGTGCAAAAAGGTGTCGAATTCGACACCTTTAAAGTCGGGGTTGTGCAACATCTCCCAAGCACCAAGAAACTCAAGGGCATTTTTTACTAAATTATATGGCTATTCAAATATATATAGTATATTCGCAATAGGTATAATTAACTGATACGTACACGCTTGCGTTTAATTGTGGTATTTGGGCGACTAAATATGTTATTTTAATCACTTGGGGTTAATTCCCAGCCGCAAGCGGCGGGGAAATTCATTGTATAGTAATATAGTAATCATCAAAGATTCCACTTTATTAACTTGATTTTTAAAATTATGAAACTCAAATTATTTTTATTCGTAGCTGTTATCGTTTCTGCTTTATTGTTTAGTTGCAGTGACGATAATAATAAAGGGTACTGGGGGGTGATGAAGTCGCCTAATTACGTTCAAACCTACCTTGTTGCCAATGATTTTGACTTAAAAGAAGTTGAAGGCGCTGATAAATATGTTTTAAGCATACTATTCAAGGGAGAGGAAATCAGTAATTTATATCCTGCAAACAAACTTGAATTTGAGGCATTGGCTAAATCCTTTAATGATGTTTCGTATTCGGGTTATGTTATGCCAAATGCAAATAAGGCATTAACTGAACCATTATCAATTGTGAGCGTTACCTGCGATAAAGATTTTGATGCAGAACACAATGCGGGACAATCCCTCGATGATATTGTTTTGTTTTGCGCTACATCGCCCTACAATTTCATTCAAGGCGGGTATAAAGACTTCGTAAAAGATGAAGAATACCCGGACTATTGGTATGGAATGATAATGAATAGAGATGTGGGTTATAAGCCTATTGATATGCAGATAAATGCAATTAATAGAGATAATTCTCTTATGCTTTATCCTATTTGTTATCTGTATTTCAAGAAAAGCCCTACAACTAATGGGGAGTATCGTTTTACTGTAACAATTAAAGTTGGCGATACGGATATAACAAAAAACATTCAGCACTCATTCTAAAAATGGCATCAAAAAAGGCTGCCTCATCCTGGGGCGGCCTTTTTATGGTGGTGTGCTATGCATAATTACGAACTTGGTAGTGCAAGTCCACTACGGGGGTAGATAGCAACCAACCGTTAGCAGAGGGCAATTCGCTACACCCTGCTTAATTCTGCTTTTTGGTTAGAAGTTTACTTTAAAAATTCCATATACACATATTTATTCTCTTGGGGCGTGGTAGTGGGCCGACCCAAATCTTCCCTTGATTTGGCGTTCACCTTTATTTCCAGCAACACCGGGCCATCTATACCTTTAATCTTTTCCATTGCCAAACCAAGACTTTCTTTATTCTCAACAACAAAAGACTCTTTATACCCACAGGCCTTAGCAATAGCCGGGATATCCAGGTTAAAACCAAGTGTTGGCTGTCCGCCTACAGATTCATGGGCGCCATTATTAAATAGTATATGCCTGAAATTAGCAGGCGATAATGCCCCGATGTTGCTAATGTTTCCCATGTGCATAATAAAAGCGCCATCACCATCCAGGCAGTACACTTTACGGTCGGGCTTTTCCAATGCGACTCCAAGTGCAATAGAAGAACTATGCCCCATGGAGCCAACCGTAAGAAAATCTTTTTCATGTCCCTGTCTTTTGGCTTCACGATATTCAAAAAGCTCTCTTGACAGTTTTCCGGTGGTTGAGATAGTAATATCTTCTTCACTTAAAGAATCAATAACCAGCTTCAAAGCCTCTTCTCGAGATAATGGAAAGTTATTTTCTGCAAGTTTAGACAATTTGTATTTACCAAAAAGCCCTTTCCTTATAATAATAGCGTGTGGCTTATGCTGTTCGGTAGCAGCCTTAATTGTATCTGTTATTTGCTTTAATGCTAAAGTTTCATCTTCACTTAATATTGCATAAGGAATCTTCATAGCATCCAGCAAATCAGTTGTTACTTCACCCTGCTTTTTATGCTGCGGTTCGTCTTTTGTACCCGGTTCGCCGCGCCATCCTATCATTAATAAAAGAGGAATGCTATAAACTTTCTCATCTGCTAAAGACAGTAATGGGTTTACCGCATTTCCAATGCCGGAATTTTGCATGTATATAAGAGGCAGTTTCCCTGATGCTAAATAGTATCCCGATGCAATTCCAATGGCAGAACCTTCGTTGGCAGCGATGATATTTTTCTGCGAAGGAGTATTATCAGTTATATACGCGCATATATCAGCCAGTAAAGAATCGGGAACACCTGTAAAGAAGTTAACACCGTTTTCAATAAATGTGGCGTATACTTTATCAACGTTTATCATTTTGTTCCGGGTATAAGTTCTAGTATTTGCTTGATTGGCATGCAGTTGTCTCTTACTTCCAATGCCCTTTCGTGTTCGAGGATTGTTTTTGCTACATTCATCATCGCGGGATAGGCCGCCCTCAACATGTGATTCGCATAAATCACTATATTGGCTCCCCAGTCTTTCAGAATCGATTCATATACATGATCATAGGTTGTAGGGACAACAACTATCGGGGTGTGCAAATGCTCTTTTCTGAAACGAAGACAAAACTCTTTAATATCTTCACCGGATTTATCCTTGCTATGAATCATAACCCCATCGGCTCCGGCTTCCACATACGCCAAAGCTCTTTCCAAAGCATCCTCAACCGGTTTTCCGGCAATAAGGCTTTCAATACGGGCGATTATCATAAAATCATTAGTGATTTGCGCGGATTTTCCTGCTCTGATTTTATCGCAGAATCCCTCTATCGTGTCTTGGGTTTGAACGGCATCGGTACCGAATAGAGAGTTCTTTTTCAGTCCTACTTTATCTTCAATGATAACCGCAGATATTCCATGACGCTCCAGTGTTCTTACTGTAAAGCTGAAATGTTCGATTTTGCCTCCTGTATCTCCATCAAAAATGATGGGTTTGGTAGTGCACTCGAGAATGTTGTTCAAATCTTGTAGCCGGGTAGTCAGATCAACCGCTTCAATATCCGGCTTACCTTTACTGGTTGAATCGGTTAAACTACTGGACCACATTCCGTCAAACTCCAGTCGTTTCTCGCCTTTTTGTATTTCGAGGTTCTCGATGATAAGTCCGCATAATCCATCGTGCGCCTCAAGGATACGCACAATTGGTTTGGCGTCAATCAATCTTCTCAATGATTTCAATCGCACATCAGGGGTGGTACCAATGGCTTTTATTTCTTTATCCAGCGAAGACGAGTTAATTCCATGCGTGTAAGGTATTTCAATAACTTTTCCACCCCATTCATTCATTACCTCATAAACTTGCAAGCGTATATCACTCAAAGGGCCCGACAACCAATCATCACCATGAATAATATAATCCGGCTTGTACTTGCGAAGGTTATTTATGTAACTCCAATCTTCCTGAGGTACAACCATAGATACCCCTTTGATGTTTTCAACTACCTCTTTTCGCTGTTCGTAAGTAAGATAAGGTAATCTTTTATGCGTTGAAATAGCCTTATCGGTAAGAAGCCCTATTATCACTTCACCATAGTTGGTTGCTTCGTTTATTATATGAATTAAACCCGGATGCATGATGTCTGCCGTCATCCCGAGGTATACTTTTTTTTGCATATAGTTAATTAGTTATTATTTTTTCAGCATATTCTAAATCTCTCTCGTCATCTATTTCGTACCATTTAAGTCCTTCTGGCTTTAACACACTTAGCGGTAAGGCGGTTTGGGCAATATGGAGCATTTCAAACTCATACCCCAGTTTAGGATAATCAAGAACTTTGGCATGGTAATCATTCCACATAAGAGAATAAAACCGATTAGATATTTTATGTATCCCAATCATTTCACCCATAGGGTTAAGGGCATCTCTATCTGTTGAGCAATTTACCAGATTATGATCTTTATTATATTCTACATAATACTGATCTTGAAATTTTAGAACAGGACTAGCAAGCATAACATCCTGTTTATTATAATCTAAGAGATAGCGGATAGCTTTGGGTTCATAAATTATATCAGATTCCAATAACAAGAAATCGTTATCACCTATTAATTGTTTAGTATTGTATAAAGTATACATACTGTTGGTCTCGGCATATCGGTGGCTATAGCAAGTTTCAATTTGCGGATATTTACTTTTTAAAGAATCGTAAACTTCATGTTTGTATCCGGTTCCGATGATAATTCGTTCGATTCCTTGTGTTATAAGGTTCTCGATAGAACTAATTACCATTGGTTTACCACCCACTTCGATAAATCCTTTTGGGTATTGGTTGGTAAGATCGCCAAAACGGGTTCCTAAACCGGCGGCCATTATCACTGCAATCATTTATTAAGTAGTTAGTGGTTAATATATTAATAACCTCGGCAAAATTACAGATTAATAAGTAGAAACAAGTTGTTATAAGGCGAATTTAATTAATTTTGTACTTACAAATTAAATGTATAACCAATGGACACCACCAACGTTCGTACTGTGCAGATACGAATTTTTAAGATCTTTCTGGAATTTGAAAGAGTTTGTTTAGAACACAACCTACGATTCTACCTTGTAGCAGGTACGCTATTAGGAGCTGTCCGCCACAAAGGATTCATTCCCTGGGATGACGATATGGATGTAGCAATGCCCCGAAAAGATTACGAAATTCTATTAAAACATGCCCATGAATGGTTTAAACATCCCTTTGCATTAGACTGTCGTGAGAACAATGAAAACTATCCATTCCGTTTTGCCAAGGCGCACGATGTAACTACTACTTTTTACGAAAATAAAGGCCCTAATTATATCGGAGGTATTTTTATAGATATCTTCCCTTTTGATGGCCTTCCGGATGGCAAAATACGTCAAAAATTGCATCTGTGGTGGAACAGAATACTGTATAAAATGTATTACTTTAGCTTCAGAGACCCTTATAAATATGGCAAAAGATGGGATTCTAATTTCATTCTTCTTTTTCATAAACTCATTCCAACCAACAAAGCTTATCAGAAACTGAAAAGAAATTCTACCCAATACGATTTTGAAACAAGCAATTACGTTACGGATCATGATTTTGGGCTTCGCGGGATAATCGAGAAGAAAGCATTGGGAGATGAACCGGCAAAGGTTATGTTTGAAGGACACGAAACGCATGGGATAAGGGATTGGGATTATTATCTGAAGACTATTTATGGTGATTACATGCAGTTGCCACCTCCGGAGAAAAGAAAGTCGGATCATTATGTGGTTTATAGAGATTTGGATTTACCGTTTGCGGAATACAAGAAAAACAAGAAATAAAACATAAGTATGCCTAAAGTATCTGTTATTATTCCCATATACAATGCGGAAAAATACATCTCACGTTGTGCAAAAAGTCTACTTGAGCAAACGCTACAGGATATTGAATATATTTTCGTAGATGATTGCACACCAGACAATTCTATAAATATCCTAAATGAAATAATTGAAAGTTACCCCCACAGAAAGAATCAGATAAAGATTATTCACCATCCGGAGAATAAAGGATCGGGTGCCGCGAGAAATACAGGACTTACAAATGCTAACGGTGAGTATGTTATTCACTGTGACAGCGATGACTGGGTAGAGCCCGAAATGTATGAAGAAATGTACCTAAAAGGCATTGCGGACAATGCGGATATTGTTACCTGCGATTTCTTAACAGAGAGGAAGGATAAGACAAAATATGTAACGCAATATTATCCCGATGATCCATATACAAATATTAAGTCCATATTGAATCAGAAGTTGCACTCCGGGGTTTGGTCTAAACTTATAAAAAGGAGTATTTATACCGATAATCAATTACAGTATATTGATGGTATTGATTTGTGGGAAGATCTATTAATGGCAACCAAGACATTTCTTAAAGCAAAGAAAATATCTTATATAAATAAAGCTTTCTACCATTATAACAGAGATAATTCCGATTCTCTGGTAAACTTCCGTAACGCCTCATCGTTCAATCATCTGGTTCGCGCGGTACAGGAAATAGAAAAGTATTATCGAGAGCAGAATGTTTTCGATGACTTTAAAAAGGAAATCGATAATTTAAAGATGGGCGTTAAATACATACATTTTAAAGATGGGGATAAAAGTATGCGCAAGAATGCCATAAACCTATATAGTGAATTAAACAATTCTATATTTTCATCAGAAATGAGAACCACCTGGAAAATTAAATTATGGATACTGATTAGATGTCCTTTTCTATGGACTGTACTAAAATCAATTTCATGAAAAGTTCTTATATATTGCGCCTATAACAAAACAATAACCACCATATGCCTAAAGTTTCAGTTCTAATTCCGATCTATAATGTAGAAAAATATATACCACGTTGTGCAAAAAGTCTACTTGATCAAACACTACAAGATATTGAATATATTTTTGTTAATGATTGCACTCCCGATAATTCTATAAATATCCTAAATGAAATAATTGAAGGTTATCCCCACAGAAAGAATCAAATAAAGATAATACACCATTCTGTAAACAGAGGATTAGCAGCAGCGCGGAATACGGGTATTGCAACCGCTTCGGGTGATTATATTATTCATTGTGACAGCGATGACTGGGTAGAGCCCGAGATGTATGAAGAAATGTATCTGCGGGCAGTTGAAGATAATGCTGACATTGTTACATGTGACTTTTTTAGAGAGAAGAAAGGTGAGACAAAATATGTAAAACACTATTTTTCAAATGATCCGGATGCGAACATTAAGGCTTTACTCAATCAGGAAGTTCATGCCTATGGGTGGTCTAAACTTATAAAAAGGAGTCTTTATATAGATAATCACCTTAAATATATTGAAGGGCTTGATTTGTGGGAAGATTTGTTAATGGCCACTAAAACGTTTCTTATAGCAAAAAAAGTATCCTGTATAAATAAAGCGCTTTATCACTATAACAGATTAAATTCGGGCTCTTTGATAAATCAATTCAGTGCCAATTCTTTGAATCAAATAGTGCGTGTGGTAAAAGAAATCGAAGACTATTATCGAGAACGAAATATCATCGACAAGTTTCAAGCAGAAATCAATAATCTTAAAATGGGGGTTAAATATATACATTTTAGGAAAGGAGACAAATTATTATGTAGGGAAGCAATTACTCTTTTTAGTGATCTGAATAATTCTATCTTTTCATCTAATCTCAAAACCTCCCAGAAGATTAAATTCTGGTGTGTAATCAACTGCCCCTTTCTAATATCTGTTCTAAGAAAAATTTGATTATTACATATATATGTATTCTAATTTTCACGACAAAACCCAAGGCTTACCCGTATTATTATTTAATAATATCGAGATAAGCCAAAGGAATGGGCAATAAAAATAACAGTAATGAAAATTTCAATAATAGTACCCGTGTATAATGCGAGCAAATACCTACACTCTTGCATTGAATCTATCCTTAATCAAACCCATAAAGACTTAGAAATTATACTGATAGATGACGGATCGACCGATGAATCTCCAAGAATCTGCCGCTATTACGCGGAAAAAGATAATCGGATTTTATTTATCTCCCAAAAGAATCAAGGCCCGGGTATAGCCAGAAATGCCGGTTTAAATATTGCTTCGGGTGATTATATCGGATTTGTGGATAGTGATGATTATATATCTCCAGATATGTACGAAAATATGCTCAACCTTGGATTAAAAAGCAAAGCAGATATTGTGCATTGCGGTTACGAAAAAGTTGACATACACGGGAAAGTAGTTAAAAAAAGCAAGTTGAAAGATATTACTATTACCGGAAATAAAAATTGTGTGTTAGAATTCTGCTTAAAACGCAATGCCAATAACTTTACTTATTGCAAATTAATAAAGAAAGACATTATAGGGAACATCCGGTTCAGCAATTTAAAACAATCTGAAGATGCACTCTTTTTGTTAGAGGTATTTATGAATTGCAATGTTTTATCTGTAACCAATAATCCATATTACAAATATGTACAAACGCCGGATAGCATTTGTAGAACAAATTTCAATCTAAGCAAATTAGATACGGTTAAAGCAGGGAAAGAACTTTATAAGATAGTGAATTACAGATACCCCGATTTATCAATTTATTTTGCTAAATACACCGCAAGATATGCTTTACGATGCTATGTTGGTATATATTATATGGAAAATTTACATGGCAAGAAAGAACTATTGGAAACAACCTATAATGACTTTTCGGAGAACTTTAAAAAGGTTAAAGCAAGTAACTTAAAACTTCTGGACTGGTTTTCTGAAATTTACCTTAAGCTCTTTTATCATTTCCCCAATTTTGCCGCCAAATTGACTTCTCTAGCTAAAAAACATTTATAAGCGAGCAGCTACTACTCAACAATCTGCTGCTTTATTAAATTATTCTCTATATTTGTCATGCACTTCAATCGTTACAATTATGCCTGATGAGCCACAATTAATTATATCACTAACTTCCTTTCCCGCTGCAATACCATATGCAGCACAAGCCGTTCGGTCACTGTTAAACGGTGTTCTTCTACCCGATAAAATAATTCTCTATCTTACTTTGTCCCAATTCCCAAACAGTAGAATTCCACGAAAAATTCAAGAATTATCTGATCGTAATCCCATTTTTGAAATCAGGAATTATGATGAAGACATTCGTTCATATAGGAAGTTGATTCCGGCATTGAAAGATTTTCCAGATGCGGTAATCGTTACAGTTGATGATGACGTTTGGTATGACAAAATGATGCTAAATGATATGGTCGGCGTACATAAACTAATCCCGAATGTAATACTCGCCCACCGAGCAAAACGGATAGATCCAAATGCTCCCTATCGTAAATGGAAAAAATACAGATGGTATAGCTTTCTTTTTAAGAAGGTACATTGCAGCTTTAGGAATATACAAACCGGAGTTGGTGGTGTTTTATATCCACCTCATTCTTTAAAATTAGAAATGCTCGATTCTAAAATATTTAAAAGAATGGCTCCAACAACCGATGATATATGGTTCTGGGCAGCAGCCGTGGCAAATGGAACCAAAATTATGCCGATTCCACTTGGGTATAATAAACCACGTGGACTTAAAAAACCAAAAGAATTATCCCTTAAAACCATTAATTTTAAATCCGGGGTCGACTTAAATCGGATAACATTCAATAAAATTCTTGAAGTTTATCCAATCATTAAGAAAAGGATTGAAACTGAAAAGTAAATTCTACCCCACAATATAACCGCTAGTATAGTAAAATCATTCAAATTTATCACAATTCAATAAAGAGCGAACATGAAAATATCACAAAAAAAACTTACTTGCTGTGTCACCCCATCAGGAAAAGAAAACAAATACATGGATTTGATGAGAACAGCGCTTTGCATGATAGACATAGAACCACTACCTCGTAAAAAGAGGGCTTCGTCTGATTACCTTTGGCATCATTGGATTGAAAAATTACAGTTCCTAATGGTAATTAAACTATTCACCGCTACCCAAAAAAAACTCATATGGAATGTTCACAACAAAATTTCACACGACACCAAAAATGTTCGGAAAGCAAAAGCATTTATGGCAGCAATGGCAAAAGCTGCCTATAAGATAGTAATACACAGCAAAGAATCAACAGAGGTGATTCAAGAACTTTGCAATGGTAATCAAACTGTGTTGAACAAGATTGTTTATGTTCCGCATCCCAACTACATAGGAATATACGGTCCCGAAAAAACAGAAAATTCATTAAGTAATGATAAACTTTCATTGTGCTTTTTTGGAAAGATCAAACCCTACAAGAACATTGAACTACTCATTTCAGCAGTAAATGAATTGAACTATGACGATGTTGAATTGAATATAATTGGCCGTTGCTGGGATGCGAAATATTTTCAAAATCTAATAGGGGATAATAAGCACATTAAAACTGATTTTAGATTTATCGATGACTCGGAAATACCAGAAATATCATCGAATTGCCACCTATTTATCTTTCCTTATAACACCAACTCATCATTAAATAGTGGAGCAACACTATTGGCATTTTCATACGGACGTTCCGTACTTTCATCTCTTACAGGGACGCTTAGCGATATAGAAGATAAATCGCTGTTTTTCTCTTACAGCTATGATGACCCTGAAGATCATAAGGAAATGTTGAAACAACAGATAACCGCAATTCGTGATAAATACAAGGGTAATTACAACGAACTTTTAATGCTAGGCGAAAGATGTCGTGAATATGTAGGCGAAAACAATTCTTTGGAAGAAGTAGCCAAGCGGTTGAGTATTGTTTTCGACAATAAGGAAAAAGCACCAAAAACGTTATCAACGCAATTCGCTTGTTTCAAGTTGAAATGTATGATACCTGTATTGAAAATTATGCTTTTATTAAAGAAAATTTCACTTGTTTTACTGCATAAATGAAACTGTCGTTATTTGTACCCAACCAAATGCAACGTTGTATTGCTTCAAATGCGCGTTGCATTTTCAAATTAGCAACGTGCTGTTGAGACAAATGCAACGTGCTGTTGAGACAAATGCAACGTGCATTTTGAACAAAAGGCCCCAAGTAAAATGGATAACTTTTGCTGCGAATAACGCTAATGGGCAATGGGCATTTTAGGTTAAAATCCTATAATTGGTTTCCAAAATTTTCTCATTTTGGTTTTGTGCCAAGCATAACATCCAAAAGGAAGTTTGTTATTGTTTATTTTAAAACAATATTTTGGATATTTCTCAAATGAAAATTGTATGGCTTCCGGTAAAGTTGGATACACAAATTCCGGAACTTCTGTTGCCCAAAAAACGTCTTCGTTATATAAGCGATGTTGTTGAGACAGATAATAATCTATTTTCTTATTATAGGTTATAGTGGCTTTATAATGGGTGCTAACTTTTCTCAATGAAAAACCACCATTTCCTATTTTATTATTTAAGGACTGAGTTGAGGGCTTGTTTCTGATTTTTTTCCACCAATGTAGAACCCGCCTGTAATCTCTTATGATTAACTTTGTGTAAAGAGGCTTTGGTATCCAAGGGGCTCCAATATAGTCGTATCCTTTGTTGCACCACTCCACTAATTCGTCTTTAAAGACATAAGCATCTAGTTGGCAAATTAAGATATACTCATAATCCAAAAAACGTTCATAGAAATCCGAAGATAACATCAACCGATTGTAGCTGCGTTTAGATACGAAAAATGAATCATTAAAAGATTGGAATTTTATTAAAGGAAACCCTTCTTGCAAATGATTCAATTGCAGATTTTTAGGTTTTATAACTATAATATCATAATTGAATAATACTGAACACGTTTGTGTTAGTGATTTCTTCTCTAAAAAAGACAATTCGGACTTATAGATTGGAATAATTACAGCTACAGAGTTCATTTTCAATTATATTTAGCCAAAATGTATTTAACTATTTCTCAAACCCCGACTTCTCCGGCAATATACTGTCAAACGAATCTTTAAGATTCTCCATTACCTGTGCATAATTACGAATATGCACATTATCATTCAAACAAACAAGTTTATACGATTGATTTCTTATCGCCGCGATTGCCTTTTTCGATCTTAGAACCAGCGGAAACATCTTTGTATCATTATAAGTATTGTAAGGTGTAAAATTACCTCTGCATATTTGCCACGCGCGAAGCAGTTCGGGAGTTAAATCCGTGAGCGACCGGAAACGGTGAGTAGATGTTTCCATAAGCTCTTTCTCGGCGATGGACCAGATATCTTCAAAAGTGCTTTTTAAATAAGACTGGGCATTATGAGGAGTACGCAGCGTAATGAATTTAGGATAAGCTTTCAGGAAATAATTCAGTCGGGCTTTCTTACCATACACCTTGTTATACCATTTGTTGTGGAAACGACTCATGACCT
This sequence comes from Bacteroides sp., assembly GCA_036724805.1. Lineage (GTDB taxonomy): Bacteria > Bacteroidota > Bacteroidia > Bacteroidales > Bacteroidaceae > Bacteroides. Next base: position 8,183 of record DAIMFE010000021.1, on the reverse strand, counting down.
CCTTCTTATCGAAATGTTTATTTATAAGCCTGATGTTGTTCTTAATCCTTTTCTCCCATTGCGAAATACCCGGATGGTACTGAAAAGCAGCAATGTCGCAAGGTAATCCATTTTGAAAGAAACGTTCCTTTTCAACCGAATTAATGATAAAGAAATCATCGTTGAAATAAACAAAATGCTCGGATAAACCGGAGATTTTGTACATGTGCATTTCTATAGAGCTGGAGTTGAAAGTAGGAAGGAATTGTTTAGGAATAAAGTCTTCGTGATTAACCAGATTAAGTTTCGGATTGTTTTCGTTGAGCCATTCGGGCTTCTGACCGCAGGTAATGAAATGAATCTTACGTACCCAGGGAGCAAACTTCTCCACTCCACGAAACCAATACTTTAGAAAACCATAATCGCGGAAGCGGGCTTCTGAAAAAGAATTGTTTGTATTATCAATTTTACCCGAACACTCTGCAAAGGATTTTTTCCATTTGGGGTCGTCCATATCCACCCATGTTATTACGAAATCTATTTCCATTGGTTAGTTTTGATGATAAAAGATTAAAGTGTTTTAGCGCGCTTAAACCGCCGGTGCGACCATAAATAGAACTCAGGGCGTTCGCGAATGGTTTTTTCCAGATGATCGTAATAGATTTCAGTTAGTTGGTAATTAGGCAAAGAACCGGGATCTTCAGCCAGGCACCTAAAAGAAGCTTCATAGTATCCTCTCTTTACGCGAGTTACATCCAGATAGTATGCTTCCATTTTGTATCGTTTAGTGATCTTTTCCGCCCCTACCATTGCAGGTACATAATGATGGAGAAAATTGAGATAATAATCATTGGGTTGGCCTGTTTGATCTGCGATATACCCGGTAATCGTAGTTGTGTTATTATTAATTTGTTCATTAATCCAACGGAGGGTACGATGCATTTCTATAGATACAGCACCCATACGGCTACGATTTGTATACAATAATCTATCCACAGCTTTGTTCCTTATCCCATGAAAAATTTGTCCCGCTTTCACATTATTATTATCAAGATGCAAGGGAAGAGAACTTATCCATTCCCAATTAGCATAATGTGCCAAATATAAGGAAATATTCTTTCCTTTATTTAATAGTGCATTTATTTTATCAAAATCTTTGAAAACAACGCGCTTTTTTAATGCTTTGCGAGAGATGGTGGCACACTTGTTCATCTCGAAAAACATATCTAAAAGGAAATGATAAAACTTCTTTTCTATCCTTACTATCTCATTTGTGCTTTTTTCGGGGAATGATTCTTGCAAATTCTTTCTTACCACCTTACGCCGATAGCGTATGCAATAATAAAATGGGAAGTATAATATATCCGAGAGGACATACATTACAGGCAAAGGAATGAGTGAAAATGATACCCAAACGGATTTAAGTAAAATATAACCGAGATTCTTCAATTTCATTCCAAACTATTAACCCAATATCTTTGCTGCTTTTTCCAATCGGGAGATGGTTTCCTCTTTCCCAATCAGCGTAGTTATATCGAACATGTGAGGACCCTTTCCTTCGCCAACAATGGCTAATCGAAAGGCATTCATTATGTTACCGGTGTGGTATTCTTTCTCCGCGACCCAATCCATAACCACCTTTTCTTGTGTGGCAGATGTGAAATCTTCAATTGAGCTTAATACATCGGCTAACTCAACCATTTCTTTTGCCGAATCTTCTTTCCAGCGTTTCTTTACGGTCTTTTCATCATAACTTTGGGGGGCAATAAAGAAGAATGAACTTGCATCCCATAGTTCCTGAACAAAATTAACACGCTCTTTCACTAATCCAACTATGGTTGCAACTTTTTCAAGTGGAACCTCAACCCCATGATCTTTCAATATGGGTTGAAACATTTCAGCAATTTCTTCATTGCCTTTAAGCTGAATATATTGATGATTAAACCATACGCCTTTCTTATAATCGAACTTCGCTCCCGATTTACTACAACGGGAAAGGTCGAAAAGCCCGATCATATCTTCCATAGAAAGAATGTCTTGATCATTTCCGGGATTCCAGCCCAAAAGAGCAAGGAAGTTTATTAGCGCTTCGGGCAAATAGCCGGCTTCACGGTATCCCGATGATATGTTCTTAGTCACCGGATCTGTCCATTGAAGCGGAAAAACAGGAAAGCCTAACCGATCGCCATCCCGTTTGCTGAGCTTACCATTACCTTCCGGCTTTAAGAGCAAAGGCAAATGAGCAAATGCAGGCATGGTATCTTCCCAGCCGAAAGCACGATATAGCAATACATGCAAAGGGGCTGAAGGCAACCATTCTTCACCCCGGATAACATGGGTAACTTCCATTAAATGGTCGTCTACAATATTAGCCAGGTGATAAGTAGGCAGTTCATCTGCCGATTTATAGAGTACTTTATCATCCAAAACCGATGAGTTGATAATAACATCACCGCGTATAAGATCGTTTACATGTACATCTTCGTTGGGTTCTATCTTCATACGGACTACATACTGATGACCCTCTGCAATTAAAGACTTTACTTCTTCATCGGTTAGGGTAAGAGAATTGCGCATCCGCATCCGGGTAGAGGCATCGTATTGGAAGTTATTGATTTCTGCACGTTTAGCCTCAAGTTCCTGAGGGGTATCGAAAGCTATATATGCTTTACCGTTATCCAGTAATAGCTGTACATGCTTTTTGTAAATATCACGACGTTCGGATTGTTTATAAGGGCCATAATCGCCGCCTACCCCAACACCCTCATTAAAGTACACATTTAACCAGTTTAATGAGTCGATAATATATTTTTCGGCACCCTCTACAAATCGTTGCGAATCAGTATCTTCTATACGAAGAATAAAATCGCCGTTATGCTGTCGGGCAAAGAGATAATTGTATAATGCCGTACGAACTCCACCAATGTGAAGAGGTCCTGTAGGACTTGGAGCAAACCTAACCCTTACTTTTCTCATAATTAAAAATTGAAAGTTGAAAGCTAACTTTCAACTAATCTGTAACTAAACTTAAATTGGCGGCAAAATTAAAACTTTTTTTCCGATACTATTGTTTTTTTTCGTACTTTTCGCCGAAAAATCAGGGAATCATGATATTCAAAAAGAATTTACCATATAAAGCGATTTTATTTAAGTCGTTCATCTTTATCGTCACTGTTTTATTGATTGTGTACTTTATGCCTCGGGATGGGAAGTTTAACTACCAATTCGACCTTAATAAACCGTGGCGGTACGGGCAGTTAATGGCAACTTTCGATTTTCCGATATACAAGGAAGAAGCTGTTGTTAAGCAAGAGCAGGATAGCATGAGCGCATTTTTCAGTCCGTATTTCACTCTTGATACCGAAATCGAAAAGAAGGCAATAAATGAATTGCGTGATGATTACAATAACGATCTGAAAAATGTTTTCCCCACAACCGGCTATGTGCGGTATATAGAAAGAAGCTTAAATGCAGTGTATAAATCGGGGGTAGTATCGTTGGAAGATATCGACATGCTGCATGGTGACAGCACAACTTCTATTCGGGTTGTTGAGGGAAATGAATCTACCCCAAGAGTTGTTGACGGTATTTTTACTATTAAAGAAGCGTACGAATACATTCTTACAGCTGATAGCATCCACTATAAACCGGAAATATTGCGGCAAGGCGCGCTGAATGAATATATTTACCCAAATCTTATATTTGATAAAGAACGAACAAGAACGGCCGAAGATGAATTATTTGACGATTACTCTTATGCAACCGGAATGGTACAGAGCGGCCAGAAAATAGTTGACCGCGGCGAAATCGTTAATCAACAAATTTATAATATACTAGAATCGTTACGAAAAGAATCAATTAAAGAAAAAGAATCGATATTGCAAAAGCGTCTTATATTAACCGGGCAGATTATATCTGTTGGCTCAATTATCTTATGTTTATTGTTGTATATACAACTTTTTCGAAAAGATTATTTCAAACGCTTGCGAAGCCTCTCTCTTTTATTCGTCAGTATTATATTTTTCTGTATCATAACGTCTTTGATTACGAGATATAACTACACCTATATTTATGTAGTGCCTTTTGCAATGTTGCCTATAATAATTCGCACCTTTCTCGACTCGCGAACTGCATTTATAGCGCATGTAACGATGGTACTTATATGTTCTATTATCCGTGGTTTCCCGTACGAATTTATATTATTACAAATTGCTGCCGGACTAACCGCAATATATACATTACGCGAATTATCACAACGCTCTCAGCTTTTCCGCACTGCTCTTCTTGTTACGTTGGCTTATATAGTTATGTATTTTTCATATGAGTTGATGACAGAAAGCGATATTACCAAACTTAACAGGAATATGTATGTAGAGTTTTTGGTAAACGGTGTATTACTTTTATTTGCTTACCCATTCCTCTTCTTGTTAGAGAAATTGTTCGGATTTACTTCCAATGTTACATTGGTGGAGCTTTCTAATGTGAATAATCCATTGCTTCGAAATTTATCGGAAACAGCGCCGGGAACATTTCAACATTCCATGCAGGTAGCTAATCTTGCATCCGAAGCAGCAAACCGTATTGGTGCGAAAGGTCAGTTAGTACGTACAGGGGCAATGTATCATGACATTGGCAAAATGGAAGATCCCGCTTATTTCACCGAGAACCAATTAGGCGGAATAGATCCCCATAAGAATCTGCCATACGAAAAGAGCGCTCAAATAATAATCAACCATGTGAAAAATGGGTTGAAGATGGCCGAAAAGAATAATCTGCCTAAAGCTATTAAAGATTTTATTTCAACCCATCACGGTCGTGGTAAAACTAAATATTTCTATATATCATGGAAGAATGAGCATCCCGGCGAAGAACCCGATGATGATCTTTTTACTTATCCCGGACCGAATCCGTTTACCAAAGAAACAGCTATTTTAATGATGGCCGATGCTGTTGAAGCTGCTTCCCGAAGTTTACAGGAATATACAGAAGATAGCATCAGCAACCTGATAGAAAAGATTATAAATTCGCAAGTAGATGAAGGTTTCTTCAGGAACTGTCCGATTACATTCCAGGATATTGAAACGATTAAACAGGTTTTCAAAGAAAAACTAATGACTATATATCACACTCGCGTTAGCTATCCCGAATTAATAAAAGATGCTTCCCTGAATGTGGAAGAAACTATTGAACCCAAATAAAGAGCCTAAAGGATTGAAGGTGGAGTAAATTAGAAACTAGAAGCAAAAATTAGTGCATGCTAATTTTGCTAATTTTAAACTTTCAACCCTCAACTTTCAACCCTCAACTAAAATGAAATACGCCGACGTAATATTACCCTTACCACTTCCTCAGAGTTTTACCTATTCTATTCCTGTCGGAAGCGAAGAATCAGTATGTCCGGGGTGTAGGGTTGTTGTGCCTTTCGGAAGAAAAAAATTCTACACAGCAATTGTTCAATCAGTACATAACAATTGTCCAAACGGCTACGAAGTAAAGGAAATAATAACCCTGTTGGATACCAACCCCATTCTGGTGCCATCGCAATTTAAGCTATGGCAATGGTTGGCCGATTATTACCTCTGCGCTATAGGCGATGTATATAAAGCAGCTCTACCATCGGGTCTGAAATTGGAAAGCGAAACGATAGTAGAATACAATCCGGAATTTGAAGCAGAGGAAGCATTGCCGGAAAAAGAGCAAAAGGTATTGGATATACTGGCAAACACCAATGAGCAATCTTTAACGAAGCTGGAAAAGGAGAGTGGTATCAAAAATATTCTTAATGTAATTAAATCATTGCTCGAAAAAGATGCTGTATTTGTTAAAGAGGAGTTACGTTGTTTGTACAAACCTAAAACAGAGGCTCGGGTAAGGCTAACTGATTTGGCCTCTTCGGAAGAAAATCTAAAAGTTTTTTTTGACGAACTAGGCAGGGCGCCGAAACAGTTAGCCCTGCTGATGAAGTTTTTGGAACTATCCGATTATAAGCAAGGAGCTTCAAGAAAAGAGATTTCGAAAAAAGAATTATTGCTACGTTCGCAAACTTCGCCGGCAATACTAAACGGGTTGATTGAAAAGGGAATATTGGAAATCTATCATCATGAAACGGGGAGATTAAATATATTTCAGAATAAAACAATTAATTTGAACCCTTTAAACGAATATCAGCAACAGGCGTTTAACTCAATCAACGATTCTTTTAAGGATAAAAATGTATGCTTATTGCATGGGGTTACCTCTAGCGGAAAGACAGAAATATATATTCATTTAATACGCAATGCGATAGAACAAGGTAAGCAAGTGCTATATCTTTTGCCCGAAATAGCACTCACCACTCAAATAACAGAGAGACTGAAACGTGTGTTTGGTGCCAGATTAGGAATATATCACTCTAAATTCCCTGACGCGGAAAGAGTGGAGATCTGGAAAAAACAGTTGGGCGATAAACCCTATGATATTATTCTCGGGGTGAGGTCATCGGTATTTCTTCCGTTCAAAAACCTCGGATTAATTATTGTAGATGAAGAGCATGAAACCACTTATAAGCAGCAAGATCCTGCGCCACGGTATCACGCGCGCAATGCTGCGATTGTATTGGCATCCATGTATAATGCTAAAACTCTGTTGGGAACTGCTACTCCTTCTGTTGAAACTTATTATAACGCAAAAACCGGTAAATATGGCTTGGTAGAGCTCAATGAGCGGTATAAAGATATTCAATTGCCCGAAATACAGCCTGTAGACATTAAAGAGCTGCACCGCAAGAAGCGGATGGCGGGGCAGTTCTCTCCACTATTAATTGAAAATATTCGCAAAGCATTAGATAACAAGGAGCAGGTTATCCTATTTCAAAATAGGCGTGGGTTTGCCCCTATGGTTGAATGTCGCGCTTGTGCTTGGGTGCCCAAATGTATAAACTGTGATGTTAGCCTCACCTATCATAAAGGGATTAATCAACTTACCTGTCATTATTGTGGCTATTCTATTGCACTGCCCAAGTCGTGCCCGGCATGCGAAGGAACCGAACTGGTACACCGCGGCTTTGGTACGGAAAAGATTGAGGATGATATAAAGTTGATTTTTCCCGAAGCAACCGTTGCGCGAATGGATTTGGACACTACCCGTGCTCGCTCTTCATATGAGAAGATCATTACTAACTTCGAAGAGGGAAAAACGGATATTCTGATTGGTACGCAAATGGTATCCAAGGGATTAGATTTTGATCATGTAAGTATAGTGGGAATCCTTAATGCCGACACAATGCTGAATTATCCGGATTTCCGATCGTATGAGCGGGCTTTTCAGTTAATGGCGCAGGTTGCGGGCAGGGCAGGAAGAAAAAATAAACGCGGAAAGGTGATACTGCAAACCCGTAGCATGGATCATCCGATTATAAATCAGGTAATCAACAATGATTACGAGCAGATGGTGAACAAGGAACTCGCTGAACGTCAACTATTTCACTACCCGCCCTATTACCGTTTGGTATATGTTTACCTTAAAAACCGCAATGCCGAGTTACTCGATTTAATGGCCGAAACCATGGCTGCCAAGCTGCGGCTCGTGTTTAGCACCAGGGTGTTAGGCCCTGATAAACCTCCGGTTGCCCGTGTTCAGACACTATTTATTAAGAAGATTATTGTAAAAATAGAATACAATGCTCCAATGAATCAGGCACGTAAACTACTGCAAATGATTCAGAAGGAGATGATGGAAGATGAAAAATTTAAGTCTTTGATTGTGTATTATGATGTAGATCCGATGTAATATGAAGAAAAAAATATTATTTGTTTGTCTGGGAAATATCTGCCGCTCGCCTATGGCAGAAGGAGTTATGCTTCGTTTAATACAAGATCTACGCTGAAAGGCATGGCGCCATCTCTTGTGGAGCAGCAGAAAATTCGAAGAATGACAGATTACAGCAGTACACTGCATACTATAGATCATGTTCCTGATCCTTATTATGGCGGAGATGCAGGATTTGAATTTGTGATTGATTTGCTTGAAGATTCCTGTGCCGGATTATTGAAAGAGCTGGAGGCTAGCTAATGAACACCAAAGTGTTATATATTTGTGTACATTTGTTATACAAAGAAGACTATTAATCATTGATTAATAGTCTTCTTCAGTGGGCCATCTTGGGCTTGAACCAAGGACCTCCAGATTATGAGTCTGTTGCTCTAACCAACTGAGCTAAAAGCCCG
>DAIMFE010000020.1:0-35902 GCA_036724805.1 Bacteroides sp. | reverse complement strand
AAATCGGCTCTTTATAATTAATTGATAGAGGTGGAAAATCTAATTAAACTGCTATTTGACGGAATTACCTTTTTCGTTTTTAATCATTATTTTTTCCCGTTAGGGAAAAAATAATTCCGAAACTCAATCATTTTCGCCATATTTGTATCATAGACATTGTAATACCATTTTATTGTAATACCATTTTATAATATGAAAAACACACGAATTACAATTTGTGCCTGTTCTTCCCGGTTGTTCATCGATAAAAATAAGGTGGCTAAAGTAGTTACGGCTTTAAAACACGAAGGATATGATGTGAATATTGAGGCCGACTTATGTCGTAGGTTAATGGAGCCTTCCGCCGGAATAACAGAAATTGCATCAGGAATAATAATCGCATGTCATCCTCGTGCTGTAAATTCACACCTACATCGATTAGGGCTTGAAAGTAAGCAGGTTATAGATATGCGCAACAATAGTGTTGAGGAAATACTTTCACCATTTAACATTTTCATTTCAACAAATCAAGAGCTTGCAGATTTCCAGGTTATTAGCCTGGAGATCAGCGAGCTACCTGTTGAACAGGGTACCGATGCATGGTATCCGGTTCTTGATAAAACAAAATGTACGGAGTGTGGTAAATGCCATGATTTCTGTTTGTTTGGAGTATATTCTATTGAAAACAAAAAAATAAAGGTAACACAGCCGCAAAACTGTAAAAATAATTGTCCCGCTTGTGCGCGGATGTGTCCTAGTAAAGCAATTATATTTCCTAAGTACGAAAAATCACCCATTAACGGAGGCACCGATATAGAAGAAACGTTTCATCCCGATGAAATGGATAAAATGTATCGCGAACGCTTACGGATAAAATTACAAGAACGCAGAACCGGAGTTTCGCTCTTAAAAGAAAAGAACAATGAAATTCGGTGATTACATAGCCACAACAAAAGCTGCTTTTCGCGTTCCGCGCGAATGCTCTCTACGGTTGGTGTGGAAATTTATGTACAACTTCGGGTGGAAAAGTATGCGTAATATCAACCGTTTCGATAAAAGGCAGGCAAAGGGTGAACCGTTTTTTCCAGCTTTTGTAATGATATCCGTTACTGAAAGCTGTAACCTTTCCTGTAGCGGTTGCTGGGTATCGGGCGGAGGAAAGAAATTGCTGTCGCTACAACAGTTGGATGGAATTATTACCGGATGCAAGGAAAAAGGATCCTACTTTTTTGGTATTCTTGGCGGAGAACCGTTGATGTACAAGGGATTGTTCGATATAATGGAAAAGCATTCGGATTGCTATTTCCAGTTATTCACCAATGGTATCCTGTTGACAGACGAAGTTGCCATGTGGCTCAAAAAGATGGGAAATGTTACACCGCTTATCAGCATTGAAGGCCTGGAAGAAGAAAGCGATGCTCGCCGTGGAAGAAACAATGTTTTTGAAAGAACATTGGCCGGAGTACGTGCCTGTCGGAAGGCGAAACTCATCTTCGGAGCAGCCGCAAGTATTTGTAAAAGTAACTACAATGATTTGGTGAGCAGAAAATACATCGAACTGATAGCCAAGGAAGGCGCACATTACCTGTGGTATTATCTCTACCGTCCGGTAGGTGCCGATCCAAACAGCTCTAATGCCCTGAACAAACAAGAAGTACTGGCATTTCGTAAATTTATTGTTGAGCAGCGTAAAGATGCTCCCCTATTTATTATTGAGACTTATTGGGATGACAAAGGCAATGCGCTCTGCCCCGGAGCCACCGGAATGAGTCATCACATCGCACCTTCGGGAGCCGTTGAGTTTTGCCCACCTATCCAGATGGCAAAAGACTTTATCAATGAAGATGGAACAAACCTGAAGGAATTATTTGAAAATTCGGAATTTCTTGCAGGATTCCGCAAGATGACTGCAGAAAGCTCACGCGGGTGTATCTTATTAGAAGATCCACAGAAATTAGTAGAATTTCTGGAGCAACAGGGGGCGATAGATACTACCAGTAGGGCAAGCGTACTGGAAGAATACAAAAAGATGACTCCACTTGCCGGACACAATCAGCAAGGACAGGAACTTCCCGAACAAAACATTTTTTATAAGCTGGTGAAGAAGAAATATTTCTTTGGATTTGGCGCTTATGGATAATGATGGGTAACAAACAAATATATAATGTACCGCAAACATCCGGCGAACGGAATCACCTGCGAAATCTTATTCAGGATTTCATTGGTAGTCAGCCATTAGGACCTCCGTTGTCGATGGAAGACCTTTCGGAATTATCCGACCGGTTATTGGATACTTATGGCCTTAATACCGGCATAAAAGACTGGCTGATGGTGGAAATTAATAACAGCGTATGGAGAGAAACTGTTGCCTCTATCCCTTATGATAAACGCATTCTGCTTCTTCCCAAATGCCTGAGCAATTCAACCCGGTGTAAAGCCGATGTTGACGAATTCGGGCTTTTGTGCCACCGCTGTAAACAATGTACCATTCCCGATTTGCAAGATAGGGCAGATGAACTTGGAATAATGAGCATAGTTGCCGAGGGGTTCACTTCGGTTATCGGCCTGATTGAAAACAGAGTGGTTGATACTGTAATAGGAGTGGGTTGCCTCGATTCACTGGAAAAGGCTTTTCCGCTTCTTATTAACAATGCGGTACCCGGATTAGCTATCCCGCTAAATGCTGCCGGATGCAAAGATACTACGGTGGATTATGATTATGTGAACCGGATGATCAGTATGCAGTCGGACAAAGAAATTTATTTTCTGGATTACGACCATCTCAAATTAACCCTGAAACAATGGTTCTCGAAAGAAAACCTGCTAAAAATTTTAACATCAGGCTATGACCATACTTCCGGTGTGGCACACGATTGGCTGGGGGGAGATGGCAAACGGTGGCGTCCTTATCTGTTGGCAGCTACTTATCTGGCTCTTAGTGGTGAAAAAGAAATATCACAAGAAGTACAACTGGCTGCCATTGCCGTAGAATGTTTTCACAAGGCATCACTGGTTCACGATGATATTCAGGACAATGATATGATGCGTTACGGTAAACAAACTGTCAATGCTGCCCATGGAGTGCCCATTGCTATTAATGTGGGAGATATTCTTCTGGGAGAAGGATACCGCCTGCTCACTGCAACCCATAATATGCAACTGCTGAAAATTGCTGCCGATGCGCATATATCCCTTTGTAAAGGACAAGGCATGGAGTTGGAATGGAGTACTTCTCCCCGCATATTAGAGATGAACTTTGTGCTGGATATTTTCTGTAACAAAACGGTTCCCGCCTTCGATGTTTCTCTTATTATGGGGGTTATTTGTGCCAATGCCAACATTGGTTTGCATCAAACGCTTCACGATTATTCACGCACTTTGGGTATTGCATACCAGTTATATGACGATCTGGAAGATTTTGAAACTGATGCGCCATTAGCATTGCGTCCTTCTGCCGTGCTGGCTTCAATCTGCGAACAAGTACCTGATGACACTTTTATTGATTCGCTTCTGCAATGTGAAGATGTAAAATTATTCCTGAATCGATCTGAAAATAAACCATTCCTTGAATCCGCCATTGGCACAGTAAAAAAAATGGCCGAAGCATATCACCGCGAGGCGCTCGAAGTATTGCACAACGTAGCCAATACCGAACTAAAACGTTTACTGTTTCGTGTAACAAAACGAATCTTAAGATAAAATGAAGACAACGATCTCGATGAAACTATTCTGCACCCTCAATCAAGGGAAGAAGCAGCTGAGCAAAGAAGCTCTGGGGCGTATTATTGGTTTTGTCAGATCGCAACGTATTCAAAATCAATCATTCGTTAACAAAAGCGGAGAGTCTGATTTGTATTATACCGTTTTTGGTTGGACTTTATTATATGTATTAGGGATAAAAACAGGTATCGAAAAATACGGGGCTTACCTGGAAAACCTGAATGTAGAAGAAATGGACCTCGTTCATTATGCCGCGTATATGCGTTGCCACATGATCCGGCAATTAAATGAAAGAGGTAAGGTAGGCACATTGCTGAGATCATTCTTTGCGAAAGAAATACGTACATTAAACGAGTTCGGTAGTAGTATACCGCATCACGATATGCAATCACCTTATACACAATTCATTCGGTTGTCTTTACTGGAAGATACAGGAAATAAACCGGAAAACAAACAGGAGATGGTAAATTCATTGCTGGCTTATCGTGATAACGGTGGGGGATATATGAATACGAAAGACGGATTAACGGCAACTACCAATGCAACTGTGGCAGCCTTGACAGTTAAAAGTCAATTAGGATACGATGATAACGAGGGCATTCAGTTTTTGCAAAGATTACAGCACCCTTCGGGTGGATTTAGTGCAGCTCCTGCTTCGCCGCCTGATATGTTATCCACTGCTACTGCTCTTTTCGTATTGAAAAGCTATGGTGTAAAGTCTATTTACCCGGCACAGGATTTTATTGAGGCGCACTGGCTGGAGTCAGGAGGTTTTGCGGCTACATTATTGGAAGATACCAGTGATGTGGAATATACGTTTTATGGGTTATTGGCGTTGGGGGCTATGAAATAAAACAGGCATGAATTTAGAACAAGTAGATAAAATGATTTCAATCATACGGGAACGTCTTCTGGAAAAACAGGACGCTGCCGGAGGAATGTGGACAGGAAAACTATCTTCCAGCGCCATTTCTACTTCTGTTTCTGTTTTTGCTCTTTATAAAGTAGACGAAAAAAAGTATGCCGAACAAATTCGCAAAGGAACCGAGTGGTTGCTATCAACCATGCAGAACAATGGTTCCTGGGGCGATACCGTGGAAAGTCCTTCTAACATGACGGCAACTTTGTTAACGTATGCCTCACTCACTGCTGTAGGATTCGCACCTCAACTAACAAAAGATTACCTTACGGAAAAATTCGGTGGAGCTACCGATGCGCATATTATAAATGGAGTATTGGCCTATTATGGCACCGATCTTACTTTTTCAGCCCCTATTTTGGTAATGTGCGCCCTTGCCGGAATAATATCAAGTTGGCATAAAATACCTCAATTACCATTCGAAGTATCTGTACTTCCACAAAACATGTTTCGTTTCTTCCGGCTCCCGGTAGTTAGCTATGCCATACCTGCTTTAATCGCTGTTGGAATATTGCGTTATAAAAAAGGTAAGAAGAATATCTTCTCCCCAATCCGCGAATTATTTATAAATAAATCGCTTCGTGTACTTATCCGGCTTCAACCCGCAAATGGTGGCTTTCTGGAGGCAGCGCCACTTACTGCTTTTGTGGCTATGTGTATGTGTGGCGCTGGATACAGGGAGCATGTTGCCACAGAGAAAGGAACCAAATTTCTCATAGATACTGTTCGCGAAGACGGTGCATGGCCCATTGATACGAATTTATCGAGTTGGGTTACTGCTCTAAGTGTTAGGGCATTAGGAGATGATCTGAATGATAAAGAAATACTGGCCGATACAATTAAGCGAAATGCCTTTGCTTTTAAACATCCTTTTACCGGAGCTAAAGAAGGCGGGTGGGGGTGGACTAACCTGCCGGGAGCAGCACCCGATGCCGATGATACAGCCGGTGCTTTAGTAGCCCTCCATACATTACTGAATGGTAATTATTGTTTGGAGATAGGAAAAGGAATAGAATGGTTGCTCGATCTGCAAAATACCAACGGTGGTATGCCGACTTTTTGTAAGGGGTGGGGAAAACTACCGTTCGACCGGAGCAGCCCTGATATATCGGCTCATTCGTTGTTGGCTTTTCATTTATGGCTTAATGCTCTTCCTGCGGATTTGCAGAAAAAATGCTGTAAGAGCATGGACAGAATGCTAAAATGGATGAATAAAATACAAGCACCCAACGGTTCGTGGATACCCCTGTGGTTTGGCGATCAGGATGCCAAAGACGAACGCTCTCCGGTATATGGCACTGCAATGACTGTGGAATATTTATCAGGATTAAACAAGCCCCTGGCACAAACAATGGCTATCAAAGGGTTTGCCTACCTACTTTCCGTACAGAATGAAGACGGTGGATGGGGCGGCGCCAAAGGAGTTCCTTCCAAAGTAACGCTAACCGCTCGGGCACTCAGTGCTATGGCAAGTTTTCCAAATGCGGAAGCAGAACCTATAAAACGAGCCGTTGATTATCTGTGGCGAATGTATGAAGGGGGCGAATTATTCCGTGCGGAACCTATCGGGTTGTATTTTTCTAGGTTATGGTATTCGGAAGAGTTGTATAATCTCACATTTGTGCTTAATGCGCTAAAGAAATACAGGAAAGTGAATCAGGAGTTAAAGTAGTATCAGTTGCTTTGCTCTTTAATAATTAAAACCATATCGTATGAAGAGAGTATTTGTTTTATGTTTCTCATTATTAGCCCTTTCGCTATCGGCACAAAATATTCAGTGGCGGGGTATCGATCGTTCAGGGGTTTATACTGAAAAGGGATTACTTAAATCATGGCCTGCTAGTGGCCCCAAACTTCTGTGGCATTACGATGGATTGGGCGAAGGTCATTCGTCAGTAGCAATCGATTCTGATAAAATCTATCTCACCGGTCTCTCGGATGGTAAAGGATTTATTTATGTGTTCGATTTGAGCGGCAAATTACTGAATAAAAAAGAATACGGACCGGAGTGGACGGAAAGCTATAACGGACCGCGCGGCACTGTTACCGTAAACGAAGGTAAACTTTATCTGATAAGTGGCGTGGGGGACATATATTGCTTCAATACTAATAATCTTAACCTGGTTTGGAAGAAAAATATGATTAAAGATTATAATTCTTCTAACATTAAATGGGGCATATGCGAAGCTCCACTTATCATCGGGGATAAATTGATTGCTACTCCCGGAGGTACGACAAACAACATGGTTGCTCTCGATAAAAATACAGGAAAACTTATCTGGAGCAGTCTCGGCGAAGGCGATTTGTCTGCTTATTGTTCTCCTTTATTTATATCTGATCAGCAGGTTCCCCTTATCGTAACCATGACTGCCAACCATATTATCGGGGTAGATGCCGGAACAGGGAAAAAACTTTGGTCGCATCCCAATAAAAACCGTCATTCGGTTCATGCTAATACACCTGTATATGGTAATAATATGATTTTGTGCACCAGTGGATACGGAAGAGGCTCAACCATGCTACGCCTTACAAATGGCGGACGGAGCATTCAGGAAGCATGGTTTTCCGACCAACTTGATAGTCGCATAGGCGCTATGGTGAAAGTGGGCAATTATGTATATGGATCGGGAGATACCAAACGCTTTTGGTTTTGTGTAGATTGGAACACGGGTCAAATTAAATGGCAGGAAAAAGATCTGGCTATGGGAAATATTATTGCTAACGATGGGATGTTGTATTGTTACACCGACCGCGGTGATATGATTCTGGCAAAAGCTACACCTGAAAAGTTTGACATTATAAGTCGTTATTCCATAACTATGGGAACCGAGCAACATTGGGCGCATCCTGTTCTTTATAAAGGAGTAATGTATCTACGACACGGAAATACTTTAATGGCGTATAACATTAAACAGTAAGATGAAAAAGTTTTTTTTATTGATTTTATTGGCTTGCTTTGCCTTATATGCGAGGGCGCAATTGGTGGGATGGCGGAATGACCATACCGGAATTTATAACGAAACCGGGCTGATGAAGTCCTGGCCGGCTGAAGGTCCTGAATTGCTGTGGCATTTCGATGGACTTGGTCTGGGGTTTTCTTCGGTGTCAATAGACCGGAACAGACTGTTCGTTACCGGATTTAGCGATGCAAAAGGATCCTTGTTTGTATTGGACATGAATGGCAAATTGTTGAACAAGGTTGAATACGGCACCGAGTTTACCGGCGACAATTTTACGGGTACGCGTAGCACGGCCATTCCTCATGAAGGAAAAGTGTATGTTGTGAGCGGAATAGCCGAGTTGTTTTGCTACGACATTGAAACACTGGAACTGTTGTGGAAGAAAAATTATGCCGCAGACTACGGAGGCGCCAATACCAAACATGGATGGAACGGGCCACCGCTTATTGTAGGCGAAATGTTGATTATCGCTCCGGGCGGGTCCAAACACAATGTTCTCGCTCTCAATAAAACAACCGGCGAAATCATTTGGAGTTCCGAAGCAATGGGAGGTATTTCAGGGTACGGAACGCCTATTTTTCTTAAGGATCAGGAGGTGCCACAAATTGTTATTATGATGGGCGACCATATTGTTGGGTTGGATGTTAAGGATGGCAAATTACTCTGGTCGCACGACCATACAAACCGCTTCAGTGAGCACCCCAATACCCCGGTATACAGTAATAATATGTTGTGCTTTATGAGTGCCTACGGACAAGGCGCCCTTATGCTGCGCCTGGTAGACGGCGGCAGAAAGGTTTCGCTTGTTTGGGAAATGAAAGAATTGGCGCATACTACAGGGCATGTAATAAAAGCCGGGGATTATATCTATGGTTCCGGCAACCGGAAGAGCTGGTACTGTGTGGATTGGAATACGGGGAAAATTATGTACGCAGATGACACAATTGCCGTAGGATGCATCATCGCTGCCGATGGTTTATTATATTGCTATTCCGACAAAGGAGAGATGGCGCTGGTTAGACCCAATTCGGAGAAGTTCGATATAATCAGTAAATTCTCCGTTACGTTGGGAACGGAACAACACTGGGCGCATCCTGTGATCTACAAGGGGATACTCTACGTGCGGCACGGGGATACATTAATGGCGTATAAAATTAATTGATTTGATTGTGAAAGAAGAAAGGATAGTAAAAGGTATAACCATTGCAATAGCGCTTATCTATACCGGAATCATTATCGGGTGGCACATATATACTCCCCGTGAAAATATTTCTATCCAGGCTCCGGGTGCTGATAACCGCCCCGAAGGTTCTGCCCGAAAAGCCGATGATGTGCTGATAGGCGAGTTTTTTATGAAATATGAGGAGGCCTCTACAAATTTGTCATTTACCGGCAAATGGAGTGGCTTCCGAGGAGAGCAGACAAGCAATGTTATTAAAACTCCGGAAAATATTCAAACCGGAGAAGCCGACTATCCGATATTGTGGAGCGTAGATACAGGGGAAGGCCATGCGGCACCTGTGATTTACAATGGGATAGTTTATTTTCTAGATTATAATGAACAGTTGAGTTCAGATGCCCTGAGGTGTTTCTCTCTGGAAACCGGACAGGAATTATGGCGTAGGTGGTATCGTGTACCTATTAAACGAAACCATGGTTTTTCGCGTACCGTACCTGCTATTGGAGAGGGTTATATCATTACCATTGGTCCCGAAGGCCATGTTATGTGTTGCGATCCGGTAACGGGTGATATGAAATGGTCGATTGATATGCAGAAAGAATATAAAACAGAAGTTCCTTTCTGGTATACCGGACAATGTCCGCGGGTAGACAATGGAACAGTTGTACTGGCTCCGGCGGGAGAAGAAGTTTTATTGGTGGGAATAGATTGCCTGACCGGTGAGACGCGTTGGACAACTCCTAATACGCTGAAATATAAAATGTCACACTCTTCTGTTATGCCGATGACGCTGGGAGGAAAGAAAACGTATGTTTACATTGGTGTTGGTGGTGTTTGTGGCATTTCGGCCGAGGATAGCGACCGTGGAACCCTGTTGTGGAATACAGCAAAGTGGCAGCCATCTGTTGTTGCTCCTTCGCCTTTGCAGCTTTCAGCAAACCAGATATTCATGGTAGCAGGCTATGGAACCGGAGGCGCCTTGTTACGGGTGGACCGTTCGGGCAACCAGTGGACAGCTACTGTTACGGATCAATACAAACCAAGTGAAGGCTTATCGAGCGAACAACAAACACCGATATTTTATAACAATATGGTTATAAGCGTAATGCCTAAAGACGGTGGTGCGCACCGGGGAAAGCTCGTTTGTTATTCGCCCTCTAACATGCGCTCACCCGTGTGGACATCTGCTGCCGATGAGCGATTTGGATTGGGACCTTATATAATTATCAACAACAATCTCTTTGTTTTTAAAGACGATGGCGAACTCTATGTATACGAAGTACAAGATAGGAACATGAAATTACTAAAGAAACAACGTATTATGGACGGAGCCGATGCGTGGGGGCCACTGGCTTATGCCAACGGAATGCTGATTGTTCGCGATGCACATGTGGTTAAATGTCTTAAAATAGTGTAAGTGATGAACAAAACATTCAAAATAATACTCAATATTGCTATACTGCTGGTAGTGGTGGTATTTGTATGGTATATGATTCGTTCTGTAAACAAGGAAGAAACTACTTATACGATGATATCGAAAGAAGAACCGTTCAACAGTTCTTATAATAGAACTACTTCATTCGATCTTCCTGAGCCGATCCATCGTTTCGAGTTATATAATGGAAGTATTTATGCATTGGCCGGACAAGCGGTTTATATTTATAATACCGATGGAACCCGGAAAACTACTTTCGCAATCAAACCTGATGCCCGGGATATTTCTGTTGATAATACAGCTATTTATATATTGTATTCTACATTTATCGAAGTATACGATAAAAAAGGTGGTTTTATTGCTTCCTGGGAGGCATGCAGCGAACTTTCCGATTACTGTTCGTTAACGCTGGCAGGAGATTTCGTGTTTGTGACCGATGCGGAAAACAAGAACATCTGTAAATACACGCGCGAAGGCAATTTCATGCAGTTTATTAAGAGCCCGCACGGTTTTATCATTCCCAGCTATTCGTTTGATATTGTAAACCGCAATGATACGATTTATTGTGTCAATTCGGGTAGGCATCTGATAGAGAAATATACACTGGATGGCGACTTTATCGCTGCTTTTGGTGGGCCTGGCGGAGAAGCCGGGTTCTTTTCCGGATGTTGCAATCCGGTTTATATATCATTCACTCCCGAAGGAGAACTTATAACTTCTGAAAAAGGAAATCCACGTATTTGTACTTTCCGGAAGAATGGAAATTTCAAAGAAGTATTATTGAACAGTCGCCTTTTGGGGGGCAGCAGTAAAGCTTATGAAATCGGGGCGGAAGGTGATCAACTTTTTGTTGCTGGGAAAAACAGTATATCAATTTACACAAGAATAAAAAGAGATGAAGCCGGACAGTGAACATACAAAGAAAATGTCGCGAAGGAACTTCTTGCGAATTTGCAGTAGTGTACTTGCAGGAGGCAGTATAGTAGGCTTATCGAGATTCCTGATTCATAAAAGGTTGGCTATTCCGGATGTAACGCCGAAAGGTAACCCCGGAAGTCTGAATAAAGAAGGTTTTAAATCGCCCTATAAACTGGTTTCTTCTTTTAACATTCCTGATTATATTGAAGCATTTGAAGTAGCAGGAAGACACCTCATTGTTGCTGCTTCAAATAGCATTTTTATTTATGACAGGACTGGTAACCTGATAAATAACTTCGCTATTGGCAGTAACCTTCGGGATATAGCAAGTGACAATAACGATATTTATCTCCTGTTCCCAACTCGTATCGAAGTGTATAGCCACACTGGCGAATGG
Organism: Bacteroides sp.; assembly: GCA_036724805.1. GTDB lineage: Bacteria > Bacteroidota > Bacteroidia > Bacteroidales > Bacteroidaceae > Bacteroides. The sequence continues at coordinate 24,394 of DAIMFE010000020.1, read as the reverse complement.
CTCCGCGATTGGGAAGCGTGCAGTGACCAGTCCGACTATTGTTCGATGGCTGTCACCACAGATGGTATATTTGTAACGGATGCTGCTCAAAAGAATATCTGTAAATATACGTTGGAAGGTAATTTGGTAAGATTCATTCAAAGCCCTGATGGCTTTATTATTCCCAGTTATACATTTGGGATAACTGCTACAAACGGAGTTCTGTACTGCTCCAATCCAGGAAGGCACCGGGTAGAAAAGTATACATCCGATGGCAAATTCCTCGGCTCATTCGGAAAGGCAGGAGGGGCTACTGGCATGTTTTGCGGATGTTGTAATCCGGTTCACCTCGCTTACATGTCTACGGGTGATATTATTACTTCGGAAAAAGGGACTCCTCGTATCAGCTGCTATAGTACAGATGGAAAGTTCCGGAGCCTTCTACTCGATAGCAAAGATCTCGGGGGAGGAAATGTGGCATACGATATAAAAGTAGTCAACGATAAAATATACGTTGCAGGTAAGAATAGGGTCTCCACCTTTCAATACGATAAGATGCTGGCTGCAAAAACAGCTTGCTCGGATTGCGGAGTGGATTGCCCGCTACGAAAGGGGATTTCAATATAGAATATTCAATTGTAAGTTATATAATCAAAAAAACATCATGAAAAGCGCTATTTCTATTTTAATTTGTTGTTTTTTGGCCATCGCTACGGGTTGGGCTCAAAATACGGAAAATTGGACTCAGTTTCGAGGTCCCAATGGACAAGGTATATCAAGCGGGAAAAATATTCCGGAACGCTGGAGTTCCGAAGAAAACATTGCATGGAAAACGGATATTCCGGGCGAAAGTTGGTCTTCGCCTATTGTTTGGAATGATCACATTTTCCTTACTTCAACCACGGGAGACGGTGAAAACTGCCATTTAATAGCTGTTGACCGGAAGACTGGCAAAACCCTTTGGGATAAAATTGTTGTTAAACAAAAACCGAAACAATTTAAGCATGAAATGAATTCTTATGCGACACCAACGCCTGTTACTGATGGTAAAACTGTTTTTGCAGTGTTCAGTGGAGGTAGTTTTGTGGCTTTGGATTTCGATGGCAACACTAAATGGATCAATAACGATTTGGATTTTTATTCTCATCATGGTATGGGATCTTCTCCGATCTTGTATAACGATTTGCTGATTTTTCCCGTCAATCACACTAACCGGGAGGAACCGAAGAGCCTTGGCTTTGCCGAGCCATGGGATAAATCTTACCTGCTGGCTCTCGATAAGAATACTGGTAAAGAGCGTTGGCGGGGAACACGGGGAATGTCTCGTATAGCACATGCTACACCTATAATAATGCGGGTAAACGGTAAAGACCAGATTATTAGTCCGGCTGGTGATGTAATTCAGGGATTCGATCCGGAAAACGGAAAATTGATCTGGACTGTCGACAGTAAAGGCGAACCCTGTGTGCCATCTCCTGTCATTGGGGATGGAATAATTTATTCATCTCACACCAACCGGGCTCCAATCCTGGCGGTTCGTCCTGATGGCCAGGGTAATTGTACAAAAACCCATATCGTTTGGGAGCAAAGTAATTACACCCCTATGATGTCATCTTATTTGTATGTGAAACCGTTTTTATATACATGCCCGGACAATCGAATTTGCTGTTTAAACGCATCCACAGGCGAGTTTCTTTGGCAAATCCGTTTGGGAACCGGGGCATTAAATCCATCTCCTATCTATGCCGATGGAAAAATCTATGTTCTGTCGGAGAAAGGAATAACAACTGTCCTACGGCCATCTGACAATCCGGAGACACCGGCAGAAATCATTGCAAAAAATGAATTGGATGGCCAACTAAGTCGTGCATCCATTGCTGTTGCAGAAAAACAATTGATCATTCGTACAGCCAATCAGCTTTGGTGTATTGGGAAGTAGACAATTGATGCAGTATATCTTGTGATACAAAATGGAAAAGAACGAAGATAAGAAAAGCCCGATAGAACGTCGTAAATTCCTGCGTATAATTGGCACGGCGATAGCCGGAGGAACTATTCTTGCCACTGCCGGAGGACTTTTGCGGAAAGTCAGCGCGCAGGAAGCCACCTACTATTGGCAGATTGACCCGCAGAAATGTACTCAGTGCGGAAGATGTGAAACGCATTGCGTGCTTCCGATATCTGCGGTAAAATGTATTCATGCTAATAAAGTGTGCGGTTACTGCGACCTGTGCGGAGGATATTATCGTTCTAATGTGAAAGAACTGAATACCGCTGCCGAGAATCTGATGTGTCCCACAGGTGCTATTGAGCGCAAATATGTAGAAGACCCGTATTTTGAATACACTATCAACGAAGACTTGTGTAATGGCTGTGGAAAGTGTGTGAAAGGATGCAGTTCGTTCGGTAACGGTTCGCTTTACCTACAAGTGAAACGCGAACTCTGTAAAGATTGTAACGAGTGTAAGATTTCCACCGTATGTCCTTCGGGTGCTATTGCTCGTGTTACAATCCAAACAGCTTATAAACTAAAAGACTGATGAGGAAAAGGTTAATATATATGTGTTCCTCCGTTTTAGCACTTGCGCAACTAAGTGCTCAGAACAGGTTTCCCAAACCGGATTTTGAGTCTGGATACCAATATCCCGACATCACTTATCCGGTGCCCGATGAAACATTATGGGTAACGTTAGATATTCTTCTGCTGGTTCTGCTAATGAGCCTGGTTGCATGGGCAGCTGTAAAGAAGCGCACCCGTCAGCCTATCATTTGGGTGTCTCTCATTTCTGTGGCTTATTTTGGCTTTTTCCGTAGTGGATGCGTTTGCAGTATTGGCTCCATTCAGAATATATCGTTAGCATTGGTCGATAATTCGTATATTCTACCGATATCCGTATTGCTGTTCTTTATTCTTCCGGTTGCCTTTTCCTTTCTCTTTGGCAGGGTGTTTTGTGCCGGGGTTTGTCCGTTCGGCGCCATACAGGAACTCGTGAATATAAAAAGCTACAAATTATCCAAAGCGGTAACAACTGTACTGGGAATAATACCATGGTTGTATCTTATCTTTGCTATGCTGTATGCCGTAACCCGAAGCAGTTTCATTATCTGTCGCTTTGATCCTTTTATTGGTATATTCCGTTTGGGAGGCGATGTTGGTTTAATCACATTCGGTGTATTACTCCTTATTGCATCCCTATTTATCGGAAGACCTTTTTGCCGTTTCATCTGTCCTTACGGTGCGTTGCTTAGTTTATTTTCAAGAGCCTCTATCTGGAAAGTTGAAATTACAAAAAAAGCGTGTATTAATTGTGAATTGTGCCACAATGCCTGTCCGGTAGATGCCATTAAGCCGCCTTATGATAATAAAGTAAAAGAGAACAGGCTGAAAGGAGTTAAGCGCATTATTAATTATTTCGTCATTCTGCCTTTGATGATTGTTGCAGGAGCACTGCTTTTACGCTCGGTAAGTAGTCAGTTGAACCGGGCACACAAAGATGTTCGTCTATATGATATGGTAATGCAGCATGAAGTCGAACCACAGGATATCCTTTCTGTTGAGCTTGAAGCTTTTTACGGGCAGGGAGGTACTGTTGAAGAACTCACAGGAAGATACAACGCCATACAAGCTGAATATAAATTATATTCTACAATTGCAGGCGCCCTGATTGGATTGGTTGTTGGTATCACCCTTATCAGCCTTTCAGTGAAGCGTACCCGTTACCAGTATGAAATAGACCATGCTGCCTGTGTAGCTTGTGGCAGGTGTTTTGGATACTGTCCGCAGAATGTAGTTAAAGGAAAAGCAAATATTCAGAATAATAACATTTATTATACTAGCAAATGAAGAAAGCCATTGTAAGAAACATAGCTATCATTTCAGTCATTTTTATTGTGACCTTCTCAATAATGCTGATAACTAATTACTTTCAAGTGCGGGGCACTACACCGCTGCAAACAGAAGTGATTGAAACATTAAAAGAAATAAACGATCAAAATGCGGGGAATACAGTACTTCAGGAACAAATTCGTCAACTGGATCTCTTGGCGCGGAACGCTTATTTCGTACGCATGGATCATCTTACAAGTGGGGTTTATATCCTGATTGGAATGCTCATTGTTTTTGTTGTCTGTATCCGCGTTTATTTCGCCCGTGAAAAAAATATTCCCGATAAAGAAATAGATCCTATTGATGAGTGGGCCATAAAAACAAAAGCGCGCAAATACATAATCTGGGGAGCATCCTCCCTGGCAGTGATTGCACTCGTTTTTGTAGCCATGACCTCGCCTTATCTACGGTCTATGGTAGCTGTAGAAGAATCTGCTCCCGCCTTAGTAGCCGAAGTGGATACCGAAAATATTTCTGAGACGGAATCGGCTTCCGAAGAAGCTATAACCCCGGAAACAACCGGAGAAGAATCGACTGAAGTAAGTACTGAACCTGCAACTCAGCAGGTGGCAGAAACAACCGCCGTAATCGAAGCACCTGTCGTTACCGAAGCGCCTGCTGTTACCGAAGCGCCTGCTACCGAAACACCTCCGCAGCCAGCCGTTTCTAAAGTAACCCATAATGCTTTCAGGGGAAATACAGGCAATGGTTTGTCTTCCGCAAAAAACATTCCTGTAAAATGGGATTTGGCCGGAGGAACCAATATTGTATGGAAAAAGGATGTTCCCCGAAAAGGATATAATTCGCCTGTTATAAACGGCAACCGGATATTCTTCTCAGGGGCAGATGTACAAGCGCGTGAACTCTATTGCTACGATCTGAGTACAGGAGAGCAGTTGTGGACGCTCACGGCAGCCAATATCCCCGGCTCTCCTTCGCAAATGCCTAAAACTACCGAAGACACGGGATTGGCAGCTTCTAGTGTAGCTACCAACGGAACTCAGGTATGCGCCATATTTGCTACCGGAGATATTGTTTGTGCTGACATGGAGGGAAAGCAGCTATGGGCAAAAAACCTCGGCGTTCCCGACAACCATTACGGATATGCTTCTTCGTTGCTTATCTTCGGCAATCTTGTGATTGTACAGTACGACAATCAGGGTAATCCACGGGTAATGGCTCTTGATATTGCAACCGGAGCCGAACGTTGGAGCAAAAGCCGGACAGAAAAAGTTACATGGAGTTCTCCTATAATTGCAACTGTCGGCAATACCCGACAACTAGTATTAATGGGAAATCCTGCCATTACAGGTTATAACCCTAACAACGGCGAACAGCTTTGGAAGGTAGAATGTATGAGTGGTGAAGTAGGAGCAAGTGCATGTAGTTCCAATGGAATTATTTTTGGAGCCAGTGAGTATGCTAAATTGGTAGCCATAAACGGCGCCGATGGTAGTGTTCTTTGGGAAAGTAGCGATTACCTGCCCGAAGTATCTAGCCCCGTAGCTACCAAAAACAATGTGTATATAGCCACTAGTTATGGTGTTCTGGCTGCTTTCGATGCTCAAACCGGAGAACTGCGGAAAGAACACGATCTCAGTACCGAATTTTATTCCTCTCCCATTATTGCCGAAGGTAAATTATATCTGTTCAGCAACAACGGGAAAATGCATATATTTTCTGCTAATAATGATTTAACCCCTATCAATGCATTCGAAACAGGAGAAAAGACTTTTGCATCTCCTGCATTTACTGATGGGAAAATCATTGTGCGAACCGAAAAAAGTATTTACTGTGTAGCAGCAAACTGATATGACATGTAATTGTGAAAATAATATAGCTGATAACAAAGAAACGTTGATAGCTCGTGTCGATGCCATTATAGATCGTATCGGAACGTCACGGCAAATCATTATCCCTTTGTTGCAGGCGGTGCAGGAAGAATTCAGTTATCTTCCTTCGGATGGAGTAGAACGTATATACGAACGCACAGAGATAGATCGGGCGCAGCTTATCAGCGTGTCCACATTCTATTCTCAGTTTCGGCATATACCTTATGGTAAGCATCTGATAAAAGTCTGCACCGGAACGGCATGCCATGTAAAAGGGGCGGGAAATGTTTACGATTCTTTCCGCCGTGAACTGAAAATGGAAGAGGGCAGCATCACCACTGCCGATCGGCTTTTTTCTATTGAAAAGATAGCTTGTCTGGGGTGTTGCACCCTTGCCCCGGTGGTGCAGATAGATGAAAAAATTTATGGTCATGTACTCCCCGGCAAAGTAAACGAAGTAATTGAAGACTTCCTTACCACACAGGAACAAAATGAAAAAGAAAAGGCAAAAAGCGCGACACGACAAATAGCCGGTGAAATACGCCTTGGAATGGGTTCTTGCTGTCAGGCAAGTGGTTCATCGGATATTTATAAAGAACTGCTAAGCGCATCGAATGAATTGGGTATCAATGTAAACATCAAACCCGTGGGGTGCGTAGGGGTTTGTAATAAAGTACCCTTAATTGATGTAGTTCTTCCCAACGGTACTATTACCCGATATCCCAACGTAAAAGCTGCCGAAATAAAAGAAATCCTGCATCATCACTTTAAACCGGCAGGATACCTGAAACGATTGAAAAACAGTTTGCTAAATCATATAGATACATTCCATACGGATAGTACCTGGGACAATGTAATATGGAAACCCGAAAACGAACGTACCGGAGTAATTGATAGTTTCCTTGCCGGGCAAAAGCACATTTCTACCGAAGGATATGGATTTCTTGCTCCTCTTAACTTAGAGGAATACATTTCTCACGGAGGGTTCCAAGGCTTGCGCAAAGCTCTTTCTTTATCATCGGGACAAGATGTGGTTCGCAACATTCTCACAAGTGGCATACGCGGACGCGGTGGCGGTGGTTTCACTACCGGAAAGAAATGGGAAATTGTAGCCACTTCCGGTAATAAAGAAAAATATGTGATATGCAACGGCGATGAAGGGGATCCCGGTGCCTTTATGGATCGTATGATGCTGGAATCGTATCCATTCCGCGTGATTGAAGGAATGATTATAGCCGCTTATGCAGTGGGAGCCGGAAAAGGAATATTCTATATTCGCGCCGAATATCCTCTGGCTGTAGTGCGTATCCGTACGGCCATTGAGCTTTGCAGAGAACAAAATCTTGTCGGCGAAAAAATAGCAGGCAGTTCATTCTCCTTCGATATATCCATCTTTGAGGGAGCAGGAGCATTTGTCTGTGGAGAAGAAACTGCATTAATTGCTTCTATTGAAGGTGAACGTGGCTTCCCCAAACAACGTCCACCATATCCGGCTGTGGAAGGATTGAATGGAAAACCTACCTTGGTGAATAATGTTGAAACACTTAGCCAGATACCTTATATTATTAGAAAGAGTGCCGATCATTATAGCGAAATAGGAACCACAGGAAGCAAAGGTACCAAAGTTTTTGCCCTTGCAGGGAAAATACGGCATGGCGGACTTATTGAAGTACCTATGGGTATTACCCTCAACCAAATTATAGAAGATATTGGAGGTGGGGTAGAAGGAGGCGAAAAGCTGAAAGCCGTACAGATTGGTGGTCCTTCGGGTGGATGTATTCCTGCACACTTATGCGATGTACAGGTTGACTTTGATGCCTTCAACCAAATGGGCGCCATGATGGGATCGGGTGGGTTAGTTGTGTTGAGTGAAAGCGACTGCATGGTAGATGTGGCTCGTTATTTTCTTAGCTTCACTTGTGATCAGTCTTGTGGTAAATGTACTTTCTGTCGTTTAGGAATCCGCCGGATGCTCGATATCCTCGATAAGATATGTAGTGGAAAAGCCGTAATGTCCGATATTGATAAATTGGAAGAACTGGCGATAAATGTGAAGAAGTCCTCCCTTTGCGGACTGGGTAAAACGGCTCCTAACCCCGTGCTTACCACCCTGAAATATTTCCGCGAAGAATATGAAGAACACGTGAACGGAATCTGCAAAACCGGAACCTGCAAAGACATGGTAAAGTACATGGTAACCGATGATTGTGTAGGGTGTACTAAGTGCGCTAAAACTTGTCCGGTAGATGCCATTCCATATACACCTTATGAAATACATACCATAGACACAGTTGTATGTGTACAGTGTGGATTATGTGTTGACGAATGTAGTTATCAGGCAATACGGAAAGTACCAATCGTAGAGATGCGAGATGTTGAATCTCTACAGGACATATAAAGAGACGCAAGACATGCATATAACAATAAACAACATACCGGTAGAAATACAGCAAGGCGAAACCCTTATTCAGGCTGCACACAGAATAGGATATTCTATACCTTCCTTATGCTATGCCAAAGGCGCGCAGCATAAATCTTCCTGTATGGTATGCGCGGTAAAAAACTGTGTTAACGGTCAGATTATTCCTTCTTGTACAACCATTCCAACCGAAGGAATGCAGATAGAAACGGAAAGTGAAGAGGTAAAACAAGTTCGTACCCTATCGCTCGAACTATTGCTGAGCGATCACCGTGCCGACTGTGAAGCACCTTGCTCTATGGTTTGTCCGCAGGGTTTGGATATAGAGCGAATGCTGGCTTTCTATGATAAAAAAAGCTACAAAGAGGCTTATGAAACTCTTGCTTCCGTATTTAATCTTCCGATAATAGGCTGTGATAACTGTAAAGCTCCTTGTGAAAAAGCTTGTCGCCGTGGAACCATTGATAAAGCCGTATCCATACGAGAGATTATCAAAGAAGTAGCGGGAATGTTCGAACCCGTTTCTTCACCGGCAACTACAGAAAAGCATTCGGCCAGAAAAGATAAAGGCTTGTTTTTCTCTCGTCTGGGAAGATTTACACCGAAAGAAAAAGAACGGCTGAAAGCCACCGTTACCACTCCTTCACGTTGCCTGCATTGTGCCTGTGATGGGAGGGCAGACTGTAAACTGCGGCAATATGCCACGGCAGAAGGTATCAAGCGCCCCCGTTATGATGTTTCCTCCGATCTTCCGGTAATGACCCGTCAACAGGTAAAAGACAATATCTGGTTTGAGCAGGCCAAATGTATCCGCTGTGGTCTTTGTGTCTATAATAGTGATAACGGCTTCACCTTCAAAGACCGTGGCTTCGGTATGCAGGTAGTAATACCCGATGAAAACTCCTCTAACATTTCGGATAAGTTAGTTAAACTTTGCCCTACAGGAGCCATCTATAAAATATTGTCCTTACTTCTTATTTGTTTCTTTACAGCATGTACCGGCGATACAGGCTCTATGAAGTCGGGAAGTATGGATTGGAAATTATTCCGTGGAGATACCTCATTGAGTGGATATACGGATACTCCCCTTCCTGATAACCCTACCCTGAAGTGGACGTTTAAAAGCGAAATCCGTACTGTTTCTTCTCCCATAGTTGATAACGGAACAACATACTGGTGTAACAATCGGGGTTGTATAAAAGGAGTGGATATTACTGGTGGATTGGTGTTTCAGTACGATTTGAAAACAGCTGTAGAAGCTACTCCCATGATCTATGACTCTACGCTTTATGTTGGTCGTATTGACGGATTTATGACGGCAGTTTCCCTTTCTCGGAAAGATACCCTCTGGAATTATGAAACGCAAGGGCAAATATCAGCATCTCCAAATTTGTTAAGGTTTGCGAGACGTAAGGCCATTGTTTTTGGGAGTTATGATAATTATCTCTATTGCATCGATGCCAAAAACGGAGAGGAACTGAGCAAATTCGAATCAGGATATTATGTAAACGGGGCAGCCGCCTTGTGGAAAGGACATGTAATATTTGGCGGATGTGATCAATGGGTACGGATTATCGATTGCAAAACGGGCACACAAACAGATTCTCTGTTGCTTGATGCTTATGTTCCGGCTTCGCCGGCTATTATGGGAGACTATTGCTATATAGGAGATTATGCGGGAAACATATATAAGTTTATGCTGGAAGATGGTAAAATAAGCCGCCATAAGAAAATAGTTTCGGAGAATGGTGAGAATGGCTCTTTTGTGGCTGTTCCCGCCATATCGGATGATGCTTTTTATTTTTATTCCGGTGAGAGAAATCTTCATGCGATCAGTCGTATAAATGGAAAGCTCAACTGGAAATATATGTTGAAAGGAAACGTGGGCGAAAGTTCTCCGGTGATAGCAGGCGATAAAATTATAGTTTGCACCAAAACCGGTATTGTATCGATACTGGATACGGATAGTGGTAAATTACTTTGGGAGTACGATACTGGTGAACAGATTGTTGGATCGCCGGCGGTAATAAAAGATCATTTTATGATTCTTACAGCGAAAGGAACATTGTTCTGTTTTGGAAATGAGGATAACAATGTCGTTTAGTTAAGAAGGTTTGTTTCTAATGATAAGTAATGGAGATAACGGAAAAGACTATTTTTTATAGTTTGCGAGATGTACATCTCGTAAACTATAAATGGCATTGAGATAAATAATAAAACAAAATGAGAATATTAGAATGGTACTGATTAAGTTGAAAGATATTCAGAAGAGTTATCAGGACGGAAAAAACCACCTGAATAACGTTCTTCGTGGAGTTAATATGGAAATTGAAAAAGGAGAATTCGCAGCCATAACAGGACAATCAGGATCGGGCAAAACAACTTTATTATCTATTCTGGGTACACTCTTGAAACCCGATTCGGGAAGCTATCTTCTGAATAATACCGAGATGACAGCTCCTGGCAATGATCACTCTTTAATCCGTAACAAGCAGATTGGTTTTGTGTTTCAGGATCATCGCCTGATGCCGCAATATACGGCATTAGAGAATATTCTTTTGCCTACATTGGCGTATCAGTTACGTTCCTCTAAAGAGGAAATAGATTATGCTTTCAAGTTAATGGAGCTTACTCATATTTCCGGCATTGCACACCAATACCCTCGTACTTTATCGGGTGGAGAGGCCAGTCGCGTAGCCGTTTGTCGCGCCTTGATAATGAAACCGCTGCTTTTACTGGCCGATGAACCCACCGGACAACTGGATGCCGAAAATGCACGGAAGATAGCCACATTATTGGCAGATATCAATAAAAATCTGCAAACAACCATACTCATGGTTACTCATTCCAGCCATACATCGGCCATTGCCCATCGTGTATTGACCTTAACAGAAGGAATATTACAATGAACTTTAAGAAGCTGATAAATAGAAACATAAGCTATTTCATCCGCTACTATCGGTTGATATCTATTGCTGTGTTTATCACTGTGGCGGTGATTGTTGGCAGCCTTGTGGTAGGCGATTCTGTGCGTACCACCCTTATAAACAGGGTATCCGAACGGTTGGGTGATACCGAAACCATTATTTTCTCCCGCAATTCGTTCATGTCCGAAGAACTGATTCATACCGCCCCGTTTAACCGATTGGCAAGAGGAATTTTGTTAACTAACGGATTTATATCACAGAACGGAAAACTTATTCCTGTAATTGTTTGGGGCACTGATGATATGGCGATAGCTAAAGGTACAGCAAAAATCAATGCTTCTTTGGAAAAAGAAATAGGACAGAGCACCCAAACCGATATAGTATTGCGTTTGCCCGCTACGGGATTGGTGCCTTCCGGGTCTTTGTTTGTAACGGAGAATTATACCACCGGTCTACGTCTGTTTCATGGTGGAATAGTGTCGCCGCGCGAGGGGGGAAATGTTAACATGAAGAACGAGCAGACCATCCCCCTGAATATCTTTATTAATCGAACAGAACTGGCAGAAACAATGGGGGTTGAAGGAAAAATTAATTTGATACTCTCCGGTAAAACCCTCACTGCCGATGAAGTAGAAAAAGCATGGAATTATAAAACCTCCGGACTCTCGGTTAGTTACAATGGCGATTTCACTGAAATCACTTCCGATCGTGTATTTTTGCAAAAGGAAGTAGTTGAATCCGTGGCAGGCAGCAACACTCATCCCAATCGTTTGTTTTCTTACCTGGCTAACGGCATCGAACTCAACAATACTTCAATTCCTTACTCTTTCGTAACCGCTATCGACCGCTATAAGGGTGAGCTTTTGGAAAAGCACGAAATCATTCTCTCCGATTATTCCGCCAGGCGATTACAGGCAAAGGCGGGGGATAAGATAAAGGTATCTTACTTTACATCTCAGGATTTGAAGACATTGCAAACAAAGTTGGTAGAACTCCGTGTAAAGAAGATTGTGCCTATTGCTGAACTACAGGAAGATAAATCACTTAGCACCGATTTTCCCGGACTTTCTGATGTAGAGCGGTGCACAGATTGGGATAGCGACTTGCCCATTAATATGGATTTAATAACCGATGAAGACGAAAAATACTGGGAACAGTACCGCAGTACTCCTAAAGCCCTTATTGCTTATGAAGCAATTGTAACCGATTGGAGCAATGCTTACGGTAATGCAACTGCTATTCGTATAACCGATAGCGTGCCAGACCTCGGCGCACTGAGATCGGAAATGTTTGGTATTCAGCTCATTTATCCCCGCGAGGCAGGAATATACGCAGCAAAGAACGGCGTTGACTTCTCCAGTCTTTTTCTTGCCTTAGGCTTTTTCATAATTATATCGGCTATGTTGTTGATACTTATTCCCCTGTCGGAAATGCTCTACCAACGCAGGTACGAATTTGAATTGCTCGGTGCCTTGGGGTTTACCCGTAAACGGATTATCCGTATACTTTGGAGGGAGACTGCTCCGGTGGTACTTTTATCGTCCATAGCAGGGGTGATAGGCGGATTACTTTACACCACTCTTATTATATGGTTGCTGGGTAATATATGGAAAGGAGCCACACACACCGATGGCTTCTCCGTATATCCTTCATTCATTACCATTCTTATAGGATTTCTAGTAGGCATAATCTTGTCTTTATGGCTGTTGCGTTGCACAATTGCCCGTCACTTGAAAAGAAAACAATCTCTCTACAAAAGAAACCAACCTTCATTAGGGATTAAGAAATGGGTCGCTATTCTTTTTACTTTGTTGGTAATAATAATTATAACGGTTAATCTTTTTATAGTTCAATCGATAACTCTTTTTGTGGTAACCGGAGTTATTCTAATTGTTGCGGCCGCGCTATGGGTCGATTATATCATTTGCCTGAAGGGTTCGGTTGCATCTATTGAATTATGTTCTTCAAAACTGGTATGGAGAACCCTTTACGCCGGAAGAAAACAATCCATCCTTTCTTTCTTCACATTGGCAATCGGTGTATTTATTGTTTTTTCCGTAGGATTGAATCGCAGGGGATTCTCCGATAGTTCTCAATTACGGGTGGGTACCGGTGGATATTCCCTCTGGTGCGAAAGTACTGTTCCTGTTTACCACAATATGGCCACTGCCGAAGGACGTGCAAAATTATCCCTAACCGATTTACCTGCCGAAACGGAACTATTGCAATGTCTTCGCCTCAGCGCTGATGATGCCAGTTGCCTCAATCTCAATAAAGTGATTACGCCAACCGTACTGGGGGTAGATATCAATGCCCTGCATCCACTTTTAAAAAACGAATTATCAAACAAAATGCAGGTGTCCGAAGGAAATATATATCCGGCTTTGGTAGATGCCACTGTGCTTACATGGAGCCTCATGAAGAATATTGGCGATACCCTTTGGTATGAAGGAGATCGGGGACAAACCGTAGGGCTAAGGCTGGTGGGCACATTGCCCAATACAATCTTTCAGGGAAATGTGTTGATCAATCGCAACCATTTCAGTACAATATGGGAAGAAACAACCGGCAGTGAAGTATTCTTGCTAAAAGTAGAAGAATCCCAAAAAGAGCCAGTAAAGAACCTTCTCTCGCAGGCTCTTAATGAATATGGCGTACGGGTTTCCACTACAAACGATAGACTGCGCGAATTTAATACGGTAACAGATACCTACCTCACCATATTTCTTACGCTGGGTGGTCTGGGCTTATTGTTGGGTATCATGAGTTTCATTATTGTCGTTCGTAAGAATCTGGCTATGCGCTACGGAGAAATAAACCTTTACCACACCTTGGGTTTTACCAACAATAAAATTGAAAGAATTTTGCATTACGAAAATTTGTTGGTACCGCTTTATGCTATAGTTACCGGAATTGTCGGCTCGCTGGTGGGGGTAAGCACCAGTTTTATGAACGCAAGTGTTTGGGTATGGTTCACGGCTTTCCTGTTTACAGTATTCTTTGTTGCATGCCTGATGATATCCGTAAAGAAACTGGTAAGAAAAGAAATCATTCATTCAATTAACATATAAAATAAATCATGGAAACTTCGAGAAATTGTTTAAGACTCTTTTGGGGATTAATGTTTGCAATAGTTCTGGGTTCAAGTAATATGATTGCGCAGAATCAGCATGGCTGGAGAGGACCGTTACGTGACGGTATATACCCCGAAACAGGACTTTTAAAATCGTGGCCTGCCGGAGGACCATTACAATCATGGGAAACTCTTGATGTTGGAAAAGGTTATTCCAGTCCGGTTATTGTGGGAGAAAGACTATACATAACCGGAATGAATGAAGCAGAAGATAAAGAAATTTTCTCCGCTTATACCCTTGACGGCAAAAAAGTGTACGAAACAATATATGGTACTCCCTGGAAAGATTCATACCCCGAAACCCGTACTACCCCAGCTATCGTAGGTGATAAGGGGTACGTAATCAGTGGTAATGGTGAAGTGGCTTGTCTCAACATCGCTGATGGCACTATATTATGGAAAGTTGACGGTTCAACTGAATTTGGCAGAAAAACAGGTACATGGGGAACTTCCGAATGTCCATTGGTATTTGATAATAAAGTAATCTTTTGCCCGGGAGGAGACCAAACAGCCGTAGTAGCATTAAATGCAACCACAGGAGAAATATGCTGGAAAAGTGCGACTTTGAGCGACATTAGTGGTTATGCATCGCCCTTACTGATAATGCATAACGGAAAAAAACAAATTGTGGGTTTGAGTGGTAAATCCGTCTTCGGGGTGAATGCGGAAACAGGAAAGATAGAATGGACATTCGATGATTGGGGACAGTCTGCTGTTGCAAACGGCTGGGAAAAAATAGCTCCTAATACTCCTTTATTTAAAGATGGAAAAATATTTGTGTGCAATGGATACGATATGAATTCTTTCCTGTTAGAACTTAACGCCGATGCTACAGGTGTTAGCCTTTTGTGGCGAAACAACGATCTGGATACACACCATGGTCATTACGTACTCATAGACGGATATATCTACGGTTCCAATTGGATTAATAACGGACAAGGAAACTGGGTAGCTGTTGATTGGAAAACCGGAGAAACCAAATACGATACAGCTTGGGGCGGTGGAAAGAGTAAGGGGGCTGTTATTGCAGCCGATGGAATGATGTATTGTTACGATGAGCGCCGTGGAGCAGTAGGTTTGGTAAAACCTAATCCGGAAAAGTTTGATGTTGTTAGCGAATTTCGTATTACGAAAGGAGAGGGGCCACATTGGGCGCATCCGGTTATCGATAATGGCATTCTTTATATTCGTCATGGCAATGCGCTGATGGCTTATAGGATAAAATAGATTCAGGATTCTCCAACAATATAAAACACATGTTCGGAATTAGAATTATAGGATTAACCTTTTTCATGACTTTCCTCTGTTATAACAGTTTTGCACAGAAGAGTAATGGTTGGCGCGGCCCTGATAGAAACGGTAATTACATTTCTGAAGTATTAAAAATATGGCCTTCCGAAGGTCCTGAAAGATTGTGGTTGGTTACCGACTTGGGAAAAGGACATTCGAGCCCGGTTGTATCCGGCAACAGAATCTATGTAACCGGCATGGATGAGGAAGAAAAGAACGAAACAATAACAGCCTATACAATTGATGGACAAAAAATATACCAGGTAAAATATGGTCGTGCCTGGGATAAATCCTATCCTGAAACCCGCACTACTCCAACGGTTGTTGGTGACAGAGTATATGTCATCAGCGGTAAAGGAGATATCGTTTGTCTTCATGCAGCCAACGGTAAAATAATATGGTCGGTAAACGGGGAAGAGAAATTCGAGCCTAAAACAAATGTGTGGGGAATATCCGAATCGCCTCTTGTGTTCGATAATAAGATTATTTTTACGCCTGCCGGAGAACAGACAACAATGGTAGCGTTACATGCTGAAACGGGTGAAACACTGTGGAAAACTTTACCACTAAATGATCCTTGTTCGCACGTTTCTCCGCTGCTAATAACCCACAACGGTATTCAACAGATTATAGGCTTTTCGGAATATTACTTGTACGGGGTTAATCCGGATAACGGCCAAATAGTTTGGAGTTTCAAAGACTGGGATTTTATTCCCAAGAATGGTATGGACGGGATTTGTATCAATACTCCTTTATATAGTAATGGGAAACTTTTTGTAAGCAATGCCTACGAAATGCGTTCTCATATGCTGGAATTGAATGAAAATGCCACCGGAGTCAAACTTTTGTGGAGAAATAACGATATGAGTGTACATACAGGGGGAATGATTCTTTTGAATGATGTTATTTTCGGGTCAAACTGGTTTAATAACAACAACGGTGATTGGGTGGCTATCGACTGGAATACAGGTCGTACACGCTATAAAACGGCATGGGAGGGTAAAAGCAAAGGATCGGTTATAACAGCCGGCGGTTTGATATTTTGCTATGAGGAACGACGGGGCACTGTTGCTCTTCTTAAACCCAATCCCGATAAATTTGAAGTTATAAGTGAATTCCGTGTTAATGAAGGAAATGGGCCGCATTGGGCGCATCCGGTTATTGATAATGGCGTTCTTTATATTCGTCATGGCAATGCGCTGATGGCGTATAAAATTAAATTATAGAAAGAGTATGAACATGAAAGAATTTACTGGAGAATTGCTAGGAACATTTGTTCTTGTATTATTTGGTTGTGGCTCGGTAGCCGTAGCAACCTTGTTTGGAGAGTATACAGGTATTTTACAAATAGCTGTATCATGGGGCTTTGGAGTGATGCTGGCCATCTACCTGACTAGACACTTATCTTGTGCCCACCTGAATCCCGCTGTATCCATCGGCATGGTTTTAAGCAAACGCATGACGGCGCGTAAACTACCAACTTATCTTGCAGCTCAGTTCTTGGGCGCTTTCATAGCCGGGTGGGTGATTTTTCTACTTTTTTCTCCATCTATCGAAGCTTACGAAAGTGCACACGACATAGTGAGAGGAAGTACCGAATCGATAGCAACAGCCAAAATGTTTGGCGAGTACTATGTACAACCCGGTGGAACAGCCGTGGTATCAATGCCACTGGCAATGGCGGCCGAGGCTTTCGGTACTTTCCTGCTGGTGTTGCTTATTTTCGCACTCACAGAAGGATGTAATGTGGGAAGACCCAGTGATGCAATGGCTCCCGTTTTTATAGGATTAACCGTAACATCCATTATATGCCTAATCGCCCCGCTTACACAGGCGGGATTAAATCCGGCACGCGATTTCGGACCCCGTATGGTAGCCTGGATTACCGGATGGGGAAGTGCTGCCTTCCCAGATAATAGCGGAGGCTTTTTTCTGGTATATATACTAGGACCTGCTATAGGAGGTGCCATTGCAGCATGGTTCTTCTTGTACGTTTTCGAACCGGTGATGAAAAAGAAATCCGATTCATGCGATTGTAACAAATGATATAAACACGTTTAAAGATGAAAACAATGAAAACAACAAAACTTATTATTGTTGGGGGGTTCCTCGGAGCAGGGAAAACTACATTACTTTGGGAAACAGCTCAGAAGTTAATACAGCAAGGGCTAAGCGTGGGATTGATTACCAATGATCAGGCACCTGAACTGGTAGACAGTAAACTCTTATCTCTGAATAATCTGCAAGTGGCCGAAGTGAGCGGAAGCTGTTTCTGTTGTAATTTTAACGGTTTTACGGATGCCATACAAAAAATCCGTGCCGAAGTAGCAGCAGATGTTATTATTGCGGAACCGGTTGGAAGTTGCGCTGATTTATCGGCCACTATCATGCAACCGTTAAAACAGTATTGGAATCGTGATTTGCAGCTAGCTCCTCTTTCTGTACTTGCCGACCCCGCAAGACTTCACTCTATATTGGCAGGTGAAAATGCCGAATTGCATCCCGATGCGGCATATATCTATCGAAAACAGTTGGAAGAAAGTGATATCATCCTCATCAACAAGGCCGATTCGTTGAATGATGAGCAAATGAATGAGTTGAAACAACAGGCGTCAAAAACTTACACATCTGCTACCATTCTGGCGGTAAGTGCCAAAGAAGGAGCGGGAATAGACGAATGGCTCTCACAGGTAACATCCGGCCGCAATGCCGGCAAACGTTTGGTAGAAATGGATTACGATATTTACGCAAATGGAGAAGCAGTACTCGGATGGTTGAACGGTACCGTTAACCTTCAAGGCGAGGCTACCGATTGGGACGACTTTACCGGTTTGTTAATGAAGCGCCTTGCTATACGTTTTGATAAAGATAATCTCTCTGTGGGGCATGTAAAAGTTATAACCGAGAATGGCAACCACTTCATTGTAGGAAATCTTACAGGAAAAGCTGAAACACTCAATCTAAGAGGATCGGCCGGAAAAGGTGATAATAGCAAACTGATTATCAATGCGCGCGTGGAAACATCTCCCGAAAACCTTGATGGGATTGTGCGTGAAACCCTGGATGATTTATGTGCAGACCTTCTCGCACCCGAGGTTATTGCATGGCGGTATCTACAACCCGGCAGGCCGCAGCCTACACATAGGTTTACCCAAGTAGTATCTATCCCAACTTGAATATTAATACCATTGGGCTGGATGACGCGTAAATTGAAATTAAATATGTATATTTATAAAAACTGCTATTAATGAAACTATTAGATAACCACAGTTCATTCAGATTATTCGTCATCAGCCTGGTGAGCGCGATATTTATTGCTTATCCAAACATATCCTGCCTGCCATGGGAGCTTAGTTTTCTGGATACTTCCAAACATGCGTCTCACCTTTCTTTCTTCTTCATTCGCTATGGGTACTTTACTGTATTAATTTGGGGGTTGCTTCTATACAACCTTCGGTGGATGAAAGATGCAGGCTTCAAAGAGCGTGCTCTTCGCACGCTCATGATTGTTTGCGTAACCTACGGCCTGTTTGTATTGATAATGTATTTATGGGATGGAAAAATAAAAGGTTTCGGCAGCATCCTGCTGTTTCAGTTCTTTGTTGTTTTCTTGCTCACAACCTTTGTGGGGCATGTCTTTATGATGTATAGCATTCAACGTTGGAAAGAACAGGAAATTGAGCAACTCAAAATAGAAAACCTGCAAAGCCGTTGTAACGCGCTGGCCAATCAGATTAATCCGCATTTCTTTTTCAACTCACTTAATAGTCTCACGGCTCTTATCCGCAGGAAAGATGATAAAACAACACTGGCATTTGTTAACAAGTTATCCGATGTGTTTCGTTACATACTTCAAAGCGATAAAAAAGGACTGGTACCCCTTTTCGAAGAAATACAATTTGTGGAAGCTTTCCGCTATATGGTTGAAGTTCGTTTTGCCAATAAACTCGAATTCGACATCCGTGTAGACGAAGAACAACTGGATTTAAAGTTGCCTGTATTGTCTATACTGCCACTTATCGATAATATCGTGGTTCATAATACTATCGATAGTGATAATAAAATGGTTGTACAGATATACCTCAACGAATATTCCGAGCTGGTGGTATCTAATCCTATAAAGCCAAAAATATCTCCTTCGCTAACCAATGGAACGGGTATCCGTAATCTTGAAAACCGCTTTATGTTGCTGATGAATAAACAGATACGGGTTGAAAATGACGGACAAACATTTGTGGTCTATTTGCCTTTAAAATAACAACCGCATGGTGTAAGGACGGGGCTTTTACCCTAAATCGAATTAGTACGTTGCATTTCTCCCAAATGCGCGTTGCATTTGAGTAAACAGCACGTTGCATTTTCTCAAATGCAACGTGCTAATTCGAAAATGCAACGTGCATTTTGAAGCAACACAACGTTGCATTTGGTTGGAAACAAACAACGCAAGAAAACACCTACTACGTTGTACCGAGAAAAACATCAATCACTAGGGGTGGCATTTTACCCTTTAATTTATTTTCTTTAGTTTTATTATGGCTTTGTGGAATAACTTGCGGCATGCAGAATTAGTAAGTCCCAGTATCTGAGCTATTTGATCATAGTTATAATCCAGCGAATAGCGTAGATAAACAATTTCTCGTTGCCGATCAGTAAGATTCTGTAATAAATCTTGTATTCTTTTTCTAATCTCTTGATCTTCCTCGGTTTTTATAACCTTTTCCTCTATTGTTATATCTATATTAAAGGTGAAGGGCAATTCATTTATTAATTTATCATCCACCAGTACCTCAAACTTATGCCTGTTTTGTTTATGAATATCCAAAAGTCTGTTTTTCAAGCTACGTAATAAATAGAAACGAATATTATCTACATTGTCGAGAAGCTTCATGTCAAGACAAATTTTATAGAATACATCATGAATCGCATCCATAGATGTTTCTTTATTAAAGCCCAATGCTAAAGCATATGAGAAAAGTTCGTGAGTATGTTCTTTGTAAATAATATTAATCTTTTCAGCAAATCTGCTCATGTATGCGTTTGGATTTTATAGCATAAAAGCTATCTCACATTATAGCGAGATAGCTTCTCTGTCATAGAGTTCTATAAATGGTTAGAAGTCAATAGATTAATATCCTGGATTATTTTTTATGAGGCCTTTGCTCTGGATTTCGATAGATTCCGGCAAAGGGTATAAATGGAAGTTTTCACCCTGTTGAAATATACGAGAGTCTGTGCGGCCATATCGTGTACATTTTTCTTTCATGACCTTTACATATTGGTTATTTCGAATAAGATCCTGGCGACGACAACCTTCAAACCATAGTTCATGTGCCCGTTCCCATAAAAGTTTATCAATAAAATCTTCGGCATTAGTGAAATCGCTTGTTTTATATCCCTCAAGGCCGGCACGAGTTCGTACCTTGTTTAGTAGTTCTACAGCTTCGGGCGTTACCGCATTACCACTATGCACTATCGCTTCGGCTAATAATGTGAGAGCATCGGCATATCGGTATACTATCCAATCGGTAACGCAGTGGTCTCCAACATTACTTGGCTCTATTTTGTATTTGAGTGGTATTACGCCATCTTGCAGAGCAGAACCGGGGCCTTTATTGTCTTTATTATAAGTAATATAATTATCATTTGGATCTTTATCATTACTTAAAAATTCGGAGATAATCACTTGTGTACGTTCATCACCGGGTTCGAAAGTTTCAAAGAAATCCCACGTTATTTTGTATCCGCCCCATCCGCCCGAATACGTGCCTTGAGCAGATGAACGAATAGACGCAGGCATTACATGCGGATACCACAAATGATATTGAGTTCCTTCCATATTATTGACCGCCCAAATTGTTTCAACATTTTTTTCGTTAGTCTGTGTAAATATATTCGCATAAGCAGAGTTCTCCGCGCCTTTGTTTGTCACCAGTTCATAGCCATATTTCGGCAACATAAGTTCTCGTCCTTCCGCTATAGCTTTGTCCCATTGTTTGGTTTGCATATAGAATTTTAATAATACCATATGGCAAAAACCTTCGGTGAAACGCCCGTAATCAGCATCCCCTTTTTCGTAATTCGGAGCTAATGCTTTGGAATTAATAGCAGCAGTTAATTCATTTACAATATAGGCTCGCGTTTCTTCCTCCGATAAACGTGGTAAAATTACTTCATCCTGTGGCTTTTTAAGGGTTTCCAAATCGGCAACTACTATTGGGCCGTGAAAATCGTAAACCAGAAAAGCGAGAAAACCTCTTCCGGTCTGTAGTTCGGCAATATATTGCTTCTTCAAACCTTCATCCATATCAATTTTTTCAATCCGGTCGATGTTAAGGGTCATCTTGCTGATGTTATTTAAAAATCCCCAGGTACGGGTAAGGTTACGAGTTTCTGTTTTTACAAAATCTGCCCAATTCATAAATGGCCAACAGGCATCACCCCAGCTACAATAACCTATATCGGTTGACATATCTCCGGTGAGGTGAACTCCGGTTGCGGAGTTGTAAAGCCCATTATAGCCATTATTGGTGAAACAGCTATACGAGTTCGTTACTAAATCGCGGGCATCACGGGCCGAAGTGGGATATATGGAAGAGTCTATATTGTCGTATACCTCAGAAACCAGCTCACAACTATGTAAGCCAGCGATGATTGCTATTGTGAAAAATAAATATATTTTCTTCATAATTTTAGTCTGTATTATGTTTTTTGATTGATTAGAACCTGATGTCAACTCCTAAACTATATGTGCGTACGTTGGGATAAGCATAATTATTGATACCCGACTCAGGGTCTATACCATCGTAATTTGAGATTACAAACGGGTTATTTATATTTGCATAAATTCGCAGGCTTCCCAAAATATTAGATGGAACCGGAACGGTATATCCAACCATAATGTTGCGGCATCTAACAAATGATATTTTTTTGTAGTAATAATCACTGGTAAGATTTTGATATGGGGAAGGGATGAGGCTGATTGTTGATGTATTTTGATTATCAGCACTCCAACAATTCAACGCTTGTTTCGACATATTGGTACGGTTGCTGGTATAGCTAGGCAGCCAGTTGTTGTAATAGCTGGGTCCGCGCCAACGTTCAATTTCACCATAGAAATAAATGTTGAAATCCAAACGCTTGTAGTGTAATGTATTATTTAAACCGAATGAAAAATTAGGATCTTGAGATCCCAGGAGAACTCTGTCGTACTGATCGAGCTTATTGGTATTCTCATTTCCTTCTAAATCTTTTAGATTTTGCAATTTGATTTGTCCCGGTATCAATTGCGGCTGCCATGCGGGTGCTTTTTCGCCAACCTGTAATAACCCATCGGACTTATAAACATATATACCACGAATAGGATCGTCAACTAGCTGATATGCAGCTGGTGACCAGTTCGGGTCGCGTGTTTTCCATCGGTCTTTATATTTAGATAATGTGAAATCTGTGGTCCATGAAAGGTGTTTGTTTTTTATATTTACAGTGTTCAGTGTTAATTCAAAACCCTGTCCCTGAGTTTCACCAATATTCGCGGCAATTGAAGTTATCTCGTTGTAAAAAGGCAAACTCTTTCCAGTAACTAACAGATCGGAAACCGTACGATTATAATATTCAAGAGTTAAATTAATGCGATTGTTCAATAATCCTAAATCCAATCCAATATTGAATTCTTTTGTTGTTTCCCAAGTAATTTTAGCATTCCCCAAACGTGAAACACCCATACCTGTGTAACCTGTTTCATTAAAACCCCAGTTACCACTCGCGCTGAAATAGTCTAGGGTGCGATTGCCGACATTAGAATTACCGGTTTCACCATAGCCGGCGCGTATCTTACCATTAGAAATGATATTAGATAAACTGCTCATGAATTTTTCATCACTAAAGCGCCAACCCACTGAAATTGATGGGAAATATCCCCAGCGATAATCAGGATGAAAGTTTGAAGCACCATCGGCACGAATCGTTGCGGTAAGTAAATACTTACTTTTATAATCATAATTAATTCTGGCGAAATAAGAACCAAGCGAGCTTCGGCTTGCCCAAGAGCCTACGGAAGGTTTCACTCCGGAACCCGCGCCTAAATTATTATATAAAAAGTGATTCAGTGGGAAATCATAATTTCCGGCATTAAACCCTTCATTATTAAATTGTTGATATTCATATCCAATTAATCCGGTGAAATTATGATTACCGAAACTTTTGATATAATTTACTGTTCCCCCAAACAGGTAATCCGTATTATCTTCTTGAGAAATAGATGCCCTGCCATTATCTTGTGCACCATACATGGTGGTGGTAGGAACATACGTTTTACGCTTGGCGTATTTGCGGTCTACCCCCATATTAATACGGAAAATTAATCCTTTAATAGGTTCGGCCTGTACAAAAGCCGAGCCCAACAGTCGGTCTTTAATTGTTTTGTCTGTTATATCTAACAGCGAAACAGGATTAGGATATTGCGACATGTCCGGAAATATGGAATAATCGCCATTCTTGTCTCGTACCGGAACCGCAGGATCGAAACGCAAAGCGGAAGCAACAACCCCCGAATATTCATTTTCACCAGTACCTAACGCGACATTATCGTACGTGTTACGACTAAGATTTATAGATACTCCGGTTTTAAAGTATTTATTTATCTGCCAGTCATTGTTAAAATTAGCAGTTAACCTATCCATAGCATTCTTCTTAACAACCCCATTCTGGGAGAAATAATTAATGGATGCCATATATTTTGATGCTTCGCTACCACCTTTTACCGATACATTATGAGTGTGTTGTACACCGGTACGGGTTACTTCTTTAAACCAATCGGTGTATTGTGCCTGGCTGATTTGCTCATCTGTATATCGTGGAGTGAACGGTGTTATTTCTTTAGGAGGAGTTATGTATTCACTATAAATTCCCTGTCCGTTATTTTTCATCCAG
>DAIMFE010000019.1:0-36071 GCA_036724805.1 Bacteroides sp. | reverse complement strand
TTAGCTTTGCAGCGATTGCGGCATAAGGGTTAAGGAAAATTTAACGAACTATTGTTTTAGAGAAATGAATATATATTAGAATTAATGTAAATTAGATTTTTTATATTTCGTGTACGTGCGTACCTTTGGTGCATGAATCGAAAGTTCTTATATAACGAGTTTCCCCAATTCCTTAAAAAGTATTTTCCATTTAAGGTTCAGAAGATCGCTCTGAACGCGGGCTTCACCTGCCCAAACCGGGATGGCACAAGAGGAATTGGCGGATGCACCTACTGCAATAACCAAACCTTTAACCCGGCCTATTGCAAAACAGAGAAAAGCATCACCCAACAGTTGGAAGAAGGAAAAGCTTTCTTTGCCCATAAATATCCGGAAATGAAATACCTGGCCTACTTTCAGGCCTATACCAATACATACGATGAACTTGAAAATTTAAAAAGGAAGTACGAGGAAGCGTTAAATACAGATAACGTAGTGGGTTTAGTAATCGGTACACGACCGGATTGTATGCCCGATTTGTTATTGGATTATCTGGAACAACTGAATAAAGAAACATTTATCTTAATAGAATATGGTATTGAGAGTGCTAACGATGATACCTTGAAAAGAATAAACCGCGGGCATACTTTTAACGATGCTATAGATGCCGTAGAAAGAACAGCGGCACGCGGATTATTAACCGGTGGGCATGTTATCCTCGGTTTGCCCGGCGAAACCCGTCAGGAAATAATAAGGCAGGCAGGCATAATATCGGCATTGCCATTAACAACGCTTAAGATACATCAGCTTCAACTGATACGCGGAACCAAAATGGCGCGTGAGTATGAAGAACATCCCGAATGGTTTCAACTGTTCAATCCGGATGACTATATCGATGTGGTAATTGAATATATCGAACATTTACGTTCTGATATTATTTTGGAAAGATTCATATCTCAGTCTCCCAAAGAACTGCTGATTGCTCCTGATTGGGGATTGAAAAATTATGAATTCACGGCACGTATCCGGAATAAAATGAAAGAAAAGTCAACATGGCAAGGCCGGTTATTTAGCTAAATGTTCTATTTTTGTATATTAAAACTTATAAACTCACAAACTTACGAACTTAAAGATGAAGACAACAGTAAAAGGAAAAATACACTATGTAGGGGTAAACGATCGCCGGAAGAATCTTTTTGAGAACATGTGGCCACTACCTTATGGCGTTTCCTATAATTCGTATATTATTGATGATGAGAAGATCGCGTTAGTGGATACTGTTGATGCCTGCTATTTCGAAACGTTCCTGTGTAAAATAAAGCGGATAATTAGCGATCGCCCTATCGATTACCTGATAATCAATCATATGGAACCCGATCATTCGGGAAGTATCAACCTCATTAAGCACTACTATCCAAATATTACCATTATAGGTAACCGGCAGACTTTCGGAATGATTGAAGGGTACTATGGCACTACCGGCGAACAACTGGTAGTGAAGGATTGCGATACGCTTGATCTTGGCCATCATAAACTAACATTCTATTTAACGCCAATGATTCACTGGCCCGAAACAATGATGACCTTCGAAGAAACAGAAGGAGTATTGTTCTCGGGTGATGCTTTTGGATGCTTCGGCGCGTTGAATGGTGGATTTGTTGATAGTAAAATTAATTTAGATATCTACTGGGATGAAATGGTGCGCTACTATTCCAATATTGTGGGTAAATATGGTTCTCCGGTTCAAAAAGCATTAGATAAACTGGGTGGTTTATCCATTAAAGCCATTTGTTCTACGCACGGACCTGTGTGGACGGAGAACGTTGCCAAGGTGGTGGATATATACGATAAACTTAGTAGGTATGATGCGGATGCGGGAGTTGTTATTCTTTACGGAAGCATGTACGGCCATACCGAGCAACTTGCCGAAACCATTGCCGAAGAACTTTCCTATCAGGGAGTTAAGAATGTGGTGCTGCACAACGTTAGCAAAACTCATCCCTCTTTTATTCTTGCGGATGTATTCAAATATAAGGGATTAATCATTGGATGTCCTACTTATAACGGGCAACTTTATCCCGGAGTTGAAGCCATGGTGAACAATATTCTTCATCGGGATATGAAGAATCGTTATCTTGGTTATTTCGGAGCATTTACCTGGGCAGGGGCAGCGGTAAAACGTTTGGCGGATTTTGCTGAAAAGAGTAATTTTGAAGTGGTAAACGATCCTGTAGAGATTAAACACGCGATGAAAGAATCGGATCGAACTCTGGCAGAGGCTTTGGCAAAAAGCATGGCGGATAAGTTGAGAGTTCTCGATATTATATAACACATTTTCTATTATCAATTATTAATTTAATAACATGAGATTAATTATTCAACCTGATTATCAAACGATCTCTAAGTGGGCGGCTAATTATGTAGCCGCAAAGATTAACAAGGCAAAACCAACAGCCGACAAACCTTTTGTTTTGGGATTACCAACGGGCTCATCACCATTGGGAATGTACAAAGAGTTGATTGACCTGAACAAGAAAGGCGTTGTATCTTTCAAGCATGTGGTAACTTTTAATATGGATGAGTATGTGGGTCTTCCTCAACAGCATCCCGAAAGTTATTATTCTTTCATGTGGAATAACTTCTTCAGCCATGTTGATGTTGTTCAAGAGAATGTAAATATCCTGAATGGTAATGCGGTCGATCTTGAGGCAGAATGTTGCCGTTATGAAGCGAAAATAGCTTCGTATGGCGGCATCGACTTATTCCTGGGGGGTATCGGTCCCGATGGGCATATTGCTTTCAACGAACCCGGCTCGTCATTGGCTTCTCGCACACGTATTAAAACACTTACTACCGATACAATAATTGCCAATTCGCGTTTCTTCGATAATGATGTGAATAAGGTTCCTAAAACCGCATTAACTGTTGGTGTGGGTACTGTACTTGGTGCAAAGGAAGTTCTTATTATAGTTAATGGACATAATAAAACCCGTGCATTGTATCATGCGGTAGAAGGTTCTGTCAATCAGATGTGGACTATCAGCGCATTGCAATTACATGAAAAGGGTATAATTGTTTGCGATGATGCTGCCACTTATGAATTAAAGGTGGGTACTTATCGCTATTTCAAAGATATCGAAGCAAATAATCTGGATCCGCAGTGTTTGCTGAAATAATGTAGTTAGTAGATAGTAGTTAGTAGAATCCATGCGGCATTGCCACTATCTACTACCTACTATCTCATAAGTACTTGGATGTAAAAAGTACCTTATATCCTTTCCTTCTTTAATAGCATTCCGGATAAAAGTAGAGCTTATTTCCAGTAAAGGTGCCTCTACGATGGTTACGGTGGGTGGAAGAGATTCCTGATCGATAATATAACCCGGCCGTGGATAAACGATAATCTTGTTTTCGCTGATAAGCCTTTCCGAATCTTTCCATCGTATAAATGTACTCCAATTATCTCCGCCCATAATAAGATGAAATTCACGTTCGGGATGATCTTCCTTTAATTTGTCCAGCGTATTTATGGTATACGAAGGACGTGGAAGTTTAAACTCTACGTCCGAAGTCTTGAATTTGGGATAATCCGCAGTGGCCATTTCTACCAACTTAAGCCGTTCATGGTTTGATAGAAAGCTGCTTTCATCCTTTATTGGGTTTTGCGGACTTACCACAAACCACAACTCGTTTAACCCGGAAAACTCACAAAGATAATTGGCAAGAGCCAGATGCCCGATATGTATGGGGTTGAATGTCCCGCCAAAAATACCGGTCTTTATAAGTGGGGCGTTGAGCGTTGAGCGTTGAGCGTTATCCATGCGTTATCCTAAAACCTCGTTGCAGATGAAGTTCCATACTATCTTCAGTATTTCGGCTTTGGCATTTTCAAGGTTGTCGTTAACAATAGCAACATCAAACTTGTCGGCAAAGCTCAATTCGAATTCGGCTTTCTCAATTCTTTTCTGTATAACTTCCGGCTTATCAGTTCCCCTTTCGGTGAGGCGCCTGCGCAATTCATCTACAGAAGGTGGTTTAATAAAGATGGCCAGCGCGTTGCTGCCATAATACTTTTTTATGTTTATTCCGCCTACAACATCTACATCGAAAATAACATTTATGTTCTCATCTAGCAATGCTTCTACAGGTGCTTTGAGAGTTCCGTAGTAGCAATTCTCATATACTTCTTCGTGTTCAAGAAAGTCTCCATTATTTATTCGCGCGCGGAATTCATCAGGGGTAAGGAAATAGTATTCCTTTCCGTGTACTTCCCGGCCACGGGGCGCGCGACTGGTAGCCGAGATTGAAAAAGCCAGATTGATGTCTTGTTCCAGAAGATAGTTGATCAAGGTGGATTTACCCGATCCGGAAGGGGCTGAGAATATAAGAACTTTACCTTTCATTGATTGATTATTTAGAAAACCAAGGATTCCGCATGTTGTAGGGCTCCCTTGTGGGTGCCTAATCACCCACAAAGGGAGTCCCTACGCCGTGCGGAAATTTTATATTACATTACATTTAAAACTTGTTCCTTAATCTGTTCCAGTTCGTCTTTCATCTGAACCACGATCTTTTGCATTTCAGCATGGTTAGATTTGCTTCCCAGTGTATTGATTTCCCGTCCCATTTCCTGCGCGATGAAACCCAACTTCTTACCCTGGCCGGCATTGCCTTCCATGGTATTGATGAAATACTCTAAATGATTGGTAAGCCGCTGTTTTTCTTCGTTAACATCCAGCTTTTCTATATAATAAATAAGTTCCTGTTCGAGGCGGTTCTTATCATAATCCACAGATAACGTCTTTTCCAGCGTTTCGGTAATACGCTCCCTTGTTTTTTCAATACGTTCTTTTTCGTACGGATCAATTTCCTTCAACAGCCGATAAATAGAAACAATCTTCTCACGGAACTTTTGTTCAAGCGCTTCGCCTTCCTGTTTCCTGAAATCAATAAGCTGATTCATCGCATCTTTCAAACCATTATGTACAACAGTCCACTCTTCGGCGCTAAGCTCCTGAAGTTCCTGTTTGTTCATAACATCGGGCATTCTTAAAAGAGTTGGGAACCAATGTTCTTCGGGTACAGGTATAGCCAGTTTAACAGATAATTCCGTAATCTGATTAAAGTAACCTTCGAGTAACGCCTGGTTTATTCTAGGAGCCGCCTCGGCCGTTTCCTTCTTTTCCACCCAAATACTAAGATCTACTTTCCCTCTTTCGAGTGCTCTGGAAATTTCATTACGCATTTCCATTTCCTTTTCACGATACGCAGGAGCCATGCGAGTAGATAGATCCATCGCTTTACTATTGAGAGACTTTATTTCAATAATAACTTTTTTGTCGGGAAGTTCGGCTATAGTTTTACCATAACCAGTCATTGATACGATCATAAATAATTAAGTTTTTGCAAAAGTATAAGTTTTTTCGTAATAATACGTATCTTTGCAAAATTATAACCCCAATTCTATGTCGTGCATTTTACATATTGAGACCTCAACCTCTGTCTGCTCGGTTGCTGTAAGCCAGGATGCTCATACTATATTTGTCAAAGAAGATTTCAACGGACCATCGCATAATATTCTATTGGGCGTATTTGTAGATGAAGCTTTGTCCTTTGTGGACAGCTGCGGTATCCCTCTCGATGCGGTTGCGGTTAGTTGCGGTCCGGGTTCGTATACAGGTTTACGTATCGGTGTATCTATGGCAAAAGGCATTTGCTATGGGCGCGATCTGCCTCTTATTGGCATTCCTACCCTGGAAGTTCTGAGCGTACCGGTGTTACTTTACCATGAGTTGCCCGATGATGCTCTTATCTGCCCGATGATTGATGCCCGCAGAATGGAAGTATACGCCGAAATATTTGACAGAGGATTGAATGTGAAACGTGGAATAGCCGCCGATATAGTTGATGAAACTTCTTACCTGGAGTTTCTGGAAAAGCACCCGGTATATTTCTTTGGAAATGGCGCAAACAAATGCAAAGACAAAATTACACATCCCAACGCCCGGTTTATTGATGATATTTACCCGTTGGCTAAAATAATGTCGCCCCTGGCCGAAAAAGCTTTTGCCAATAACGACTTTAAGGATGTTGCTTATTTTGAACCTTTCTACTTGAAAGAGTTTATTGCTACAATACCTAAAAAACAATTATAAGATAATATTGTTAGTAGGGGCGGGCATTGTGTTCGCCCTTGAATAAACCCTTACGGCATGCTGGGCAGGCACAAGACCCGCCCCTACTAGAAAAACTCAAAAACTATAAACTCAAAAACTTAAATATGTTATACAATACACAACAGAAAAGACTTCCTTTACCAGAATATGGTAGAAGCATCCAGAATATGGTAGATTATGCAATGACCATAGAAGACCAAACCGAACGCCAAAGATGCGCCAACACAGTGATTAATATCATGGGTAATATGTTTCCTCATTTAAGAGACGTGCCCGATTTTAAGCACAAACTCTGGGATCACCTGGCTATCATGTCCGATTTTAAACTGGATATTGATTATCCATACGAAATCGTTAAAGAAGAAAACATGCACAGTCGCCCCGAAATAATACCATATCCAAGTACAAAGATTCGCTATCGTCACTACGGTCGTACATTGGAGATATTAATTAAAAAGGCGCTTGAATTTCCCGAAGGCGATGAAAAGAATAACCTGGTTGCCATGATTGCCAACCACATGCGGAAGGATTACGTTGCATGGAACAAAGATACAGTTGAAGATAAAAAAATCTCCGACGATCTTATGGAATACTCTGGCGGTAAGCTGTACCTAACAGATGAAGTTCTGTATTTAATGGAAGCCCGTCAGAATATAAACCGCAGACCGCGTCAAAATAACAATCACGGCCACGGACATAGCAACAATAATAACCAAAGAAGAAGGTGATAAAAATTATAAATTATGAATTATTGCCTATATTTACATAATTCTTGATTCTTAATTCTTAATTCCAAGAAAATGGCTTCATTTGTTATTGAAGGAGGATACAAACTAAGTGGCGAAATACATCCTCAAGGTGCGAAGAACGAAGTACTGCAAATTATCTGCGCCACCCTACTTACCGTTGAAGAAGTAAGAGTAAATAATATCCCCGATATACTTGACGTTAACAACCTCATTCAGCTAATGCGCGATATGGGGGTAACTGTAACCAAGAATGGTGTGGGTTCATACACCTTTAAGGCAGCATCCATCAATATGGATTTTCTGGAAAGCGATGAGTTCCTGAAGAAATGCTCCAGCCTGAGAGGCTCGGTAATGCTGCTTGGCCCAATGATGGCTCGTTTTAAAAGGGTACTGATATCTAAACCCGGGGGAGATAAGATTGGCCGTCGTCGCCTTGATACCCACATTATCGGTATACAGAACCTGGGTGCAAAGTTCAACTACAACAAGTCCAGAGGGGTTTTTGAAATCACTGCCGAACATCTAACCGGAACATCCATGTTACTTGATGAGGCTTCGGTTACCGGAACCGCCAACATTATCATGGCCGCTGTATTGGCCAAAGGAACCACCGTTATATATAACGCCGCCTGCGAACCCTACCTGCAACAACTGTGCAAGATGTTGAATAACATGGGAGCAAAAATCAGCGGTGTTGCTTCTAACTTACTCACCATAGAAGGCGTTGATACTTTACACGGAACAGAGCACACTATTTTGCCGGATATGATCGAAGTAGGTAGCTTCATCGGCATGGCTGCAATGACCGGAAGCGAACTGACCATTAAAAATGTATCCTACGATAACCTTGGTATTATTCCCGAAAGTTTCCGCCGATTAGGCATTAACCTGGAACAAAGAGGCGATGATATTTATGTGCCTGCGCAGGATTGTTATGAAATAGAATCCTTTATGGATGGCTCTATCATGACCATTGCCGATGCCCCTTGGCCGGGATTAACCCCCGACCTTCTGAGTGTTATCCTCGTTGTTGCCACACAGGCAAAAGGCAGTGTACTTATTCATCAAAAGATGTTCGAAAGCCGTTTGTTCTTTGTTGACAAGCTCATTGATATGGGCGCCCAGATTATATTATGCGATCCTCACCGTGCTGTGGTGATTGGTCACGACCATAAATTTAAACTCCGTGGCGGAACAATGACCTCTCCCGATATTCGGGCCGGTATTGCCTTGCTGATTGCTGCTATGAGTGCCGAAGGCGTAAGCTGTATCGATAATATCGAGCAAATAGACCGTGGTTATCAGGATATTGAAGGCCGCTTAAACGCTATTGGAGCCAGAATCACCCGATTATGATTAAAGAAGACGAAGTTTATAAAATAGGAAAGTTCAATAAGCCGCACGGTATTCACGGAGAGATCTCGTTTACCTTTACCGATGATATTTTCGATAGAACAGATTGCGATTACCTTGTTTGTTTGCTCGATGGTATTTTCGTTCCCTTCTTTGTTGAAGAATATCGTTTCCGTTCGGACACCACCGCCTTAATTAAACTGGAAGGCATCCAATCATCCGAAAAGGCCCGTATGTTTACCAATGTGGATGTTTATTTTCCTGTGAAATATGCAGATACTCAAACTGCTGATGATGAACTTACCTGGAATTACTTTCAAGGATTTCAAGTGATTGATATACAGGTCGGAAGCCTGGGAAAACTTACCGATATTGATGACTCAACAGAAAACATCCTTTTCGTGGTAGATTATCATGGCAAAGAATTGCTGATACCTGCACATGAGGAGTTTATCGTTGAAATTGATAAAATGCACCGAACACTCACCATGAATTTGCCCAAAGGGTTGCTTTCACTGGATGAAATAAAGGAATAATGCGCGTTGCATTTCTCCCAAATGCGCGTTGCATTTTCGAATTAGCACGTTGCATTTGCCTCAACAGCACGTTGCATTTTAGAAAATGCAACGTTGCATTTGCCACATAGCAACCAACTCAAAAGACGACTTCATTCCGGTCGGATAAAACCTTCATTCCATCCTCAACCACTATGCTGTTTTTTCCTTTCTGAAGCTTTATTCCTTCCCAAACAACTGTTGCATACTCATTTGTTTTCTTCTTACCCATGCTAACTCCATTCACAAAAAGCTCTACTTCGGGAGCTGTAGTAAAAGCCATAAAGGTTTGTTCAGGCTTATACCTGTTAATTACCCGCTTCTCAGCAAGATGAAGCATCGGCTCTTTCTTGTTCCAGTTAGCTTTGTAAAAATAATATGAATCCTTCTTTACCTTTCTGTCGAACGTAACCAGTCCCTTATCATTAATTCCCGGACGATCACCTTCGGTGCGATGAGCAGCACCAAAATCGAACATATTCCAAATGAAAGTACCCCAGATATACGGGCGCTCATGAATGATTTTCCAGTTTTCCATGTGGTAGAACGTTTGCCAGTTCTCCGGATGCCACCATGCTGTAGGAACGGTTTGCACCAATGAATCCTGTTGATGATAAATACTTGCCCCCGCGCCATACTCACTGATACCGATCCGTAATTGAGGATGCTTCTGGTGAGTTGCATCAAGGAAACGGGCCAGAGTAGCCGGGGTTGATCCATACCATCCATCGTAGCGGTTCCATGCAATATGTTCGGTTACGAAGTTAATATCACCATTTATATTGGTGGCCGAAGTAGTGGGGCGGGTTGGATCTTCCGCCTTTGCCAGTTCATTCAACTCCTTAATATATTCCAGCGGATTATCCCCCACTTCTTTAAGCTCATTGAATAATCCCCAGAAACAGATGGAAGGGTGATTGTAATGCTGACGAATCAGCTCCCGAAGCTGCTCTTTTCCATTGTTGCGGAAGGAGGGTTGATCAACAAAACCCTTATCGGCATAGCCACCGGGACCTATGAACGGAATCTCTGCCCAGATAACAAACCCGTGTTTATCCATAAGATCGTACATGGCTGTTGCTTGTGGATAATGTGCCAAACGAACCGCGTTTACTCCCATTTCTAACATGAGCTGTGTATCTTCTTCATGATGACATTGGCGGAGCGCATTCCCAACTTCGGCCCTGTCTTGATGCCGACACACACCGCGCAATTGCAGATGTTTACCGTTCAGGAAGAAGCCTTTATCCGGGTCGGTATGGTAATAACGCAAGCCCAATGGTTGGGTTACGCTATCAATAACCTTTCCGTTTTGCGAAATTGTTACTACAGTTTGGTAGATGAAAGGATCTTCCATTCCATTCCACAAGTGGGGATTGTTGATAGTGAAAGGCAAACTTTCCTGTATCGCTGTATTTTCTTTGAGGGTTATAGACTTGGTTTGTTCAATTACAGTTTTGTCGTTATCGAGTACTTTAATGTTGATATCAATTTTTTGCTTAGATGATGTGCCATTGGCGAGATCGATTTTCGCACGAACATTGGCCTGGGTTTCTGTTACTTTTTCCTGCATCAGATACACTCCCGGCGAGGCATAATCCAAAGGAGAAATGCAGATTGGATCAGTGATAAGCAGATGAACATCTCTGTAAATACCGCCGTAGAAGTTAAAATCGCCTACTAAAGGCATCACATCCAATTGTTCTGCGTTATTTACCCGTACAAGAATGGAATTTACTTCATTGTACTTCACTTTATTTGTCAATTCGAAAATAAATGCACCGTAACCGCCACGGTGTTCGCCAATGTGCTTACCGTTAATAAAAACGTTGCTCACCGCATAAGCTCCCTCGAATCGTAAAAAAAGCCTTTTGCCCTGCCATTCGGGTTTAATGAAGAGTTTCTTTTCGTAATTTCCAACTCCTCTTTTATAATCTATCTTGCCGACTAATGCGTCCTGAGCATTCCATGTGTGGGGAAGGTCAACGCGTTGCCATGAGTTTTTCTGTACCTGATGCGAGAAGCGGAAGCTCCAATTGCCGTTCAATAATATGCTTTCGCGTTGGGCATTGGCATTCCATGTAGTACATAGCAATAGAAGCGCTGCCACGATTAAATGTAGTTTTTTCATGAAATTTATACTGTTTGGTTATTGTTATCGGCACAAAATTACCCTTAAAAAATAAAATATCATACACTAATAGTATACAGAAGGCTCCATTTTATCCAAAAAAACGTAACTAAAGTAGTTCTTGGGAGATTGCTTTAGTTGTTTAACTGAATTTGAGTAAAATAAAAAGTTATCGCAGTAAAACACTCTATACCATTTAAAGTACGTTTGCAATACATGTTTTAACCTTGTTGTCCATTAATCTAAAAAGTATGAAGCGCATCACTTAGAAAATCTTTGTTCCTACCTAAAGAATTCTTAAAGCAAAAAACCAAGAGTATTAATTTAGCAATTAATTTTATGAAAAATGCAGAGAAAGTTATCAAAACGCAGCATGGAAAGACTTATCGAAGGTTGATAGGCTCTCTATGTTTTCTTATTGCAATTACCGGAATTGTTCCAACAGCATCTGCCGAAAATACCGCGGATGTTGACCAAGCTGTAACGAATCAACCTGTAAATATTAAAGGTACAGTTAAAGATGCTGTGGGCGAGCCTATTATAGGGGCATCGATAACAGTAAAAGGCACTTCGCAGGGAACCATAACCAATATAGACGGAGAATACAGTATTACAGTAACCGACAAGAAGGCGGTGCTCGTGTTTTCTTTTATAGGATATGCCAGCCAGGAAATAAGTGCGGATAATCCTGCGGTTACGAATGTTATACTGAAAGAAGATACCGAATTGTTGGATGAAGTTGTAGTTATTGGATTCCAAACGCAGAAAAAAGTAAATTTAACCGCTTCTGTTTCCAATATAGATTCTAAAACATTTGAGAACAGACCGGTATCAAACATCGGGCAGGCATTGATAGGCGCTGCTCCGGGACTTAATATCAGCATTGAAGGGGGAGATCCGAACAAGGTTCCCGACCTCAATGTACGTGGGGCGACTACTTTTCGTTCCCGAAAGAATAAAACGGGGGCTTCTGCGGATAGAGATAAGTTTGATGTCGTTTCGGGACAGCCACTTATCCTTCTGGATGGAATTGAAATCAGCAATGAGGATTTAAATCAGATTAACCCGGCGGATATCGACAATATTTCTGTACTCAAAGATGCATCGGCCGCGGCTATTTATGGTACCCGGGCTACTTATGGAGTAGTATTGGTGCAAACCAAATCGGGAACTTTTAACCAGAAAGCCAAGATAAATTATTCGTATGATATATCATGGGATAAGCCGGTAGGAACACCGGATATATTAGATTCTTATCACATATACAAGGCCGGTCTTGATAAAAACCTGTGGACAGTGGGTACCCCCTATACAGAAGAAAACGAAACGGTACTCGAAAAGATGCAAGCGTATATTAACGATCCTGTTAATAACAAACCATGGTATATGAAGGGCGATGTGGTTGGAGGAACAATTAATTGGGTGGGAAATACAAACCCATATAAAGAACTGATAAGGGATTGGACACCAACGCAAAAACATAATTTCAGCATCAATGGCGGAAGCGATAGAATTGCGTATAACATCTCGTTGGGCGTTCAAACCCAGGAAGGGATGTACAAGATAAATCCGGATGATTTAAGCCGCTATAACATGGCGATGAACTTTACCGCAAAGATAACCGACAGGTTAAAGGTTTCGGCAAAAGTATCACATAATATTTTCGATTATGAAGCGCCAACCAAAAGAAGCGATGGCGACCTTTGGGGATCGGTAGGGAAGTATTATCCCGAACTTAACATTTATCAACCGTTGCTTACGGCAGCAGATGATCCGGTGCCTAACACCCCAACAGAAAATCAGGCCAGCTTCCTGTTCTCGGGTGGAACAACCAATACATCCAGAAGGACGTCTATCTTTTCAATATCACCGGAATTTGCCATCATACCGAACGAATTGATTGTTAAAGCCGATTTGTCGTTAACCCCTATTACGTACAAAAGAGAAGTAACCAACCCAAGGCAAGGCAGGGTAAATGCATCGTGGCAAGAACTGGAATACAGATGGGCAACAGAGAATACAGGAAGTATTTCAAAATCATCTACCGATCGATATGCGATAAACTTATATGCAAATTACATTAAAACATTTGCAAATGATCATAATGTATCGGCTCTGTTAGGGGTGAATCAAGAAAAGAAGGACTATTCGCAAAGTACTATAGGGCTGGTAAATATGCTCGACCCCTATATCTTGAATCCTGCATTGGTTCAGGATAAAACAAAGAACACTTCTTCTGTATCAAACCATACGGTAACAGCACGAGCCGTTTTCGGGCGTTTGATGTATGATTATAAAAGTCGCTACCTGTTCGAATTTGATATTCGTTACGATGGTAGTTCAAGATTTCCAAAGGAAAACCGTTTTCAAACCTATCCTACCTTCTCATTGGGATGGAGGATTTCGGAAGAAAAGTTTATGCTTAAAACAAAAGCATGGCTCGATAATCTGAAGATCAGAGGATCGTGGGGTGAACTCGGAAGCCAGCCGGATCAGGAATATGGTTATCAATCGGTGTTTGGCGATGAAAATGCGTATTACTATTTTAATAACGATCGTTTTGGTGTGGGTATTGTGCCTCCAAGTATACCAAGCCCGCGCTTAACATGGGAAAAAGCAACTTCAACTAATTTTGGTGTCGATGCTACTTTCTTACAACAAAGATTGGACCTCTCACTGGATGTTTACGAAAGAAAAACATCCGATATATTGTTAGGGGGAAGTAAAGAATATCCTATTTTACACGGAGCGGATGAGCTGCCTCTGGAAAATGGCGGACAATTAAGGAACCGTGGATGGGAATTACAGGTTAAATGGAGAGATAGATTATCTTCCGGACTTAGCTATAATATAGGTTTATCGGTATCCGATTATAAAGCAAAAGTAACACAAGATCCATCTAACTTAACGAAAACCATAGGAGATGGAAAAACATATCCGGGTATGTATATAGGTGAGATATGGGGCTATGAAACCGGTGGTATCTTGCAAAAAGAAGATTTCGACTTAGATGCAAGCGGTAACCTGATACTTGATGGAAGAGGGAACCCGATATATCATGGCTCGGTGTTTAACAATGAAATTGTATATCCCGGCTATTTATGGTATCATGATTTAAACGGAGATGGTATTATTACCGCGGGAGAAA
This sequence comes from Bacteroides sp., assembly GCA_036724805.1. Taxonomy (GTDB): domain Bacteria; phylum Bacteroidota; class Bacteroidia; order Bacteroidales; family Bacteroidaceae; genus Bacteroides. Next base: position 21,981 of record DAIMFE010000019.1, on the reverse strand, counting down.
ATACAGTAGATAATCCCGGAGACAGACGCGTTATAGGAAACAACACTCCACGCTACCGTTATTCGGTTAACCTGGGGGTGCAATACAAAGGATTCGATTTAGATATGCTATTTCAGGGTATAGGAAAAAGGGATTACTGGGTGGATGCCACCGAAATGTATTGGGGCAAAGGTGCAGGATCATGGGAATATTATAACAACTCGTGGATGCCCGACAGAACCAATACCAAATATCCAATGTATGGAAGTGAAGTTGCCGGAAGAACCCAGAGCGGATATCTGCTGGATGCATCTTATTTGTCTTTACGTCAGGTAATATTGGGATACTCGTTACCAAAATCACTTATCAATAAAATTAAGTTAGATAAAGTGAGGTTGCATGTATCAGCTTATAACCTATTCTCTATTTCGGATATACCAAACTATTTCGATCTCGAATATGTAAGAAGTGCTTACCCCGCTAAGCGCTCTATAGCAGTAGGTATTCAAGTTGGATTTTAAAATATACTAGAATGAAAAAAATATATACTATAATTGCAGCAGTGTTGATAACCACATCGTTGTTTACCGCCTGTAACGATGATTTCATGCAGCAAGATCCGAAAGATGATATGGCCAACGGAACGTTCTTTACAAAAGAAGGCGACTTGTCATTGTACCTGGATGGACTGTATCAATATTATATAATTGGCCACGGTAGAGGCGAAACCAATGTAACAACCGCCATAAAAACATACATGGGTTTAAGAGGCGGTGGTAGCCCCATCGTTTATGGTGATATGCTTAGCGATAATGCTGTTTATACAACAGCAAACTCGGCTACTACCGATCCGGAGAGCAAGTTATCAGGAACGTATGAAACGCCCAATACCGCTCCGGCGTGGTACGATGCTCCATGGGAGTGGAAGCGTTTAAGAAGGGTAAATTATTTTCTGAATCATTATCAGGAAGTGAGTACTACTAATCCGGAGAATTTAAAGAAGTGGGCTGCGGAAGCATATTTCTTTAAAGCAATGGATTATTACACAAAATTACTGTCGTTAGGAGAAGTGCCATGGATCACTAAAGAACTCACTTTAGATGCTCCCGAATTATACGCTTCAAGAACACCGCGTGTAGAGCTGGTTGACAGTATTATGATGTGTCTTGATTTTGCCGTAGATAACACATTGGATAATAACGAACCTGCCGGCCGCATAAACCGGGATCAGGCGCTATTTCTGAAAGCAAAGTTCTGTTTATTCGAAGGTACATTCCGAAAATACCATACTGAGTTGAATCTGCAATCTACAGCGAATACTTTTTTGGAAGAAAGTGCGGCAGCTGCAAAACGCATTATGGATAAGGGTTATTATCAACTTTATAAAGACCCCGGTGTAACAGATTCTTATTGGCAACTTTTCTCCCAAACCGATCATCCAAGTACACATGGAAATAAAGAAACCATTTTGGCTCGTGTATACGATGGCGCTACGGTAGGAACAAGTGTAGCCCGTTACTGGGGATTCAATAATCATACACGTTATGCGTGTGGAGCTCCGCTAGGTGTATTAGAAGAATATCTATGCGAAGACGGAAAACCAATCTATATTGGTGGCAGTCAGGGAAATTATGTTCAGAACCCATTGTTTAAAGGGTATGATGGCTTATGGGAAGAATTGGATAACCGTGATCCGCGCTTAACCCAAACCATTTGTCGGCCGGGTGAATATGCATCGGTATTTGACTATAATGCGGGTGGCAAATATGGAATTGATGAAGTAGGTATCATATATCCTACCATTACCCAGGCTACAGGAGGAGGGTCTCCAACTAAAATGTATAACACAACCATAACCGGTTATCGGTTTATCAAGCATTTCCTTCCCAATAAGGCTATATGGGATGCCAATCCGAAAGGAAAGCAAACAGCACATGTGTTTCGTTACGGAGAATTATTGTTAATATACGCCGAGGCCAAGGCCGAACTTGGAACCATTACTAATGATGATCTGGATAGAACCGTGAACGCATTAAGAGAAAGAGCCGGATTTAACTTTACTAAATATCCGAATGCTAAATTAAGCATGAGCAATATTCCCGATGATCCGCGCTTGGATGCTATCTATAGTGCGAAACTGGATTATTCTGTTACGCCTATTATTCGCGAAATAAGACGCGAACGCCGGGTAGAAATGATGATGGAAGGACAAAGGTATGAAGACCTGATACGTTGGAAAGCCGGGAAGCTCTTTACCGTGAAACTGCGGGGAATGAAAATGACTGCTGAAAAGGAAGCCTTGTATGATGGAAGAATTGACCAGGTAAATCCGGTAACAGGCATTAAAGAAACAGCAGCACCCAAATATCAAAAGAATGTTAGCACATTTGTTGATGCTGAAGGATTTATTATACCATGGGCAAAATCTACACGCGTAATTGATGGAGAATTACCTTGGGACGACCGCAGGTATTATTTCCCAATACCATTAAAGGAATTACAACTTAATCCAAATCTGATCCAAAACCCGGGATGGAAGGATATTAACAGATAATTAAAAAATAACAGCAATGAAAAAATATAGATATTTACTATTAAGTATGCTTTCGCTATCACTGGTGTTTGCCGGTTGTAACGATGATGACAATGTAAGAAGCGGGAATATTGCGGTTAAAGGGGTAGAGGCCGATAGCGACAAGAAGTTTATAAGGATGGAGGATAACCAAACGCTTCAACTTGAAATTTTTATTATGCCTCAAACATTGAAGTCAAAAGTAAATTATTCTCTTACCGGCACAACTTCAGGAGCAATCGAAATCTCTTCCGAAGGGGTAATAACGCCATTGGTAAAAACACCTCTCGAAGGGGTAATACCCGCTCCGCTGGGAGTAGATACCATCCTGATTTATTTAGAAAACGATCCGGGAATATTTGTGAAATACCCTGTAAGGGTGTATAGCCATATAAAAATAGTTTCGAGCATTAATTTGAGCTCTTCCGGGCAATTTCCTGAAATTGAAACAGGGAAAACCTTTGATCTCGCACCGCATGTAGCAATTAATCCGGCAGATGCGACAGATAAAACTGTCTCTTATGCATCAAGCGATGAATCCATTGCAACTGTTGACCAAAACGGTGTTATTACCGCGGTTGGCGAACCGGGACAGTCTGCCAAAATTACCATAACTGCCAACGACAGAGGAAAACAAACAGCCGAATCGATTGTTACAATTGCTGCCGAAGCTCCAATGTATGTGGAGTTCCCAACATCGGATAAATGGGCATTGTCTTCTAACCTGGAAAATGCTGAGGCGCTTAGTAGTTTGAGTAATCTTCTTGACGACAAGAACTCAACATTCTGGGCACCAAAGATTACCACGCGCCCAATATATGATCCTGCTTGCTGGTTGGATATTGATTTAGGCGAAGCTATAAAATTCGGGCAGTTAGGATATAGGCACAGATCGCTCAACTATGCTCATTTACAATGTCATACCTTTACCTTGCAAGCTAAAAAAGAACAAGGAGATAATTGGGCTGATTTGGGCGAATTTGTAACCACAGCTAAAGAGGTAGATAAATATCAATTATTTGAAGTAGTTCCCGTTGAAGCGAGATACATAAGGATCAACTTCATAAAAGGTCATCTCAGGGATGGTAAAACGGATTGGGATTATTCGGAAGGTGGTAATGTATCTGTAGGAGATATCCAAGTGTATAAATACAACCGAACTGAATAAGTAGATAAATAAGAAGAAATTGCCGCCGGCTAAAGCTGGCGGCAATGGATATTTACCTTATCCTTTCTACGTTCACCAAATCGAAAGATGGCTGCTTGTCTTACTTATAAAATATCATTGCAATTTCCCCAAAAAGCACTAAATTTATGTTTATTTATAATAAGCATGATGAAAGGAAAACTACTTATCCCCCTATTGCTGATGATGTTTTGCTGCAATACACCTACTCTTGCAGCCGATAGATACAGATTCAGAACAATGTCGCCCGAAGGCGGATTTTATTACGATGGCATAAAGCAGATAACACAAGATAAAAACGGATTTATATGGATCTGTATGGATTACGATCTTTACCGCTTTGATGGATTTCAGTATAAAAAATACTATCCTTACTTCCACGCTATGGATCCATCGCGAAAGTGGGTATTTAGCAGTGTAATTACAGATATGCACGGCAACCTGATGATTAACACCGATAACGGATTATACAGTTACAATGCCGAGGCGGATAGCTTTGAAAAACTAACCGACAAGGTGAGAATAGCAAAAGTAGATAAATTAAATAACCTCTGGGTGTATGAAAAATCGCTATGGCACATGGTTGATGTGCAAAACGATACCATCTATACACCGCTTTATGATGGAGATTCAATTACAAATGTAAATGGTGTATTTTGTCTTCATAACGATAATTTATACACATTTTCGGGTAGAAAAATATACCGGTACGATTATGCGAAAAAGGAGTTTAACTTATGCGCTACCATTCCGCTGAAAGACGGAAGTGTGCGCTTTGCGCTTGCTATACAAGGAAAACTTTGGGTGTATTTTGCTACACACGGATTGTTTCAGATAGATTTAACCACCTTCCATATCGAAAAACAATACGGATTACCGCCCATAGAGAGCTCAAACTTTGTGCGTACCTTTCATATAGATAAAAAAGGCAAAGTATGGTACGGCACACTAGATGGTTTATACATATTCGATCCGGAAACCCGCGAATACAGTTGTTATGTACACTCAAAAACAGATCCGTTTAGTTTGCCTAATAACTCGGTATGGATTATTAGCGAAGACAGGCAGAGAAACATCTGGGTGGGTACGTATTCGGGCGCGTTATGTTATGTAAATATAGATGAAACAACCGCTCTTACACCCTTCTCACCCCATAATAGTAAATTAAGCCATGTTCCGGTAAGTGCTTTTACCGAAGATGACAAATACCTTTGGATAGGAACCGAAGGAGGCGGAATTAATATTATGGATAAAGAAACCGGAGAATTCAGTTATCTTACTCAAAGGAACAAACTCTCTTATAACAATATAAAATCCATGGTGATAGATGAAAAGCATAATCTCTGGATATCTATGTTTAAGGGAGGACTGGATTACTACAATCCATCTACCAAACAAATAATAAACTATAAATCGATACCAAACAATCCCAAAAGCCTGCTAACGAATGATATCCGTAAAATTATTCTTGAACCCGATTCGGGATTATGGATTGCCTATCAGTATAGCAAAGCAGAAATATCTTACCTTTCGGTGAAAGATAACACACTTACGCACTACCAGCTGGATACCATTCCTGGTACTTATTTGTTCGATATGATACGGCAAGGTGATAAGTACATATGGCTGTTAAGTAACGAAAAACTCTACCGGATGGATATGAAAACCCGCGCGGTAAAAGATTTTGTACTGGATAAATCGCAGTACCTGGGATTGTTTACTTTTTGTCTCGATGATTCCGGCAATTTGTGGATAGGAACAATCGGTAACGGACTAATTAAATTAAACCCGGGTACCGGAGATTATACAATGGTGAAAACATTGCTGTCTGATAAAATATACTCCATATACAGCATTTGTTACGATGATGGTAATATATGGATGGGTACTGATAACGGCCTTTATGTATACAATATTGCCCAAAACGAACTGCATAATTTAGATCAGAAAGAAGGAACACAGGGGCAGGTTTATTATCCTTTAGCCTCTATGAAAGGTAAAGATGGTATATTGTATTTTGGGGGCAGCAGCGGATTTAATAGTATTGACCCCAAGAAGATAGCGCGCAATAGTCAGAAACCAAAAACCATTATTTCAGGTTTTTATATTGATCATAAACCGGCCACACCCGATGTTACCTACAAACATTTACTGCCTTTAATCACCCTTAATTACGATCAGGCTGATTTCGGTTTCCAGTTTTCATCCGATAATTATCATATCCCTGAAAAGAGCCATTTTAAATACAGGTTAAACGGATACGATGAACGGTGGATTGAAACCGATGCGTCTGGCAGAACCGCGATGTATTCGAAAGTTCCGGCAGGCACATATACTTTCGAAGTACTTGCCGCCAACAGCGATGGAGTATGGAGCGATACACCTACGCTGCTGCAAATTAAGAGAAAACCGGCGCCATGGGCAAGCTGGCCGGCCTACATTATCTATACACTTTTATTTGCGGGGGTAATCTATATGATATTTCGTTATTATAACGATAAAAAGAAATTAAGGATGCAACTTTACCTGGATAACCTGGAAAAAGACAAGCAGGAGCAGATACATCAGGCACAGTTGCGCTTTTTTACCAATATATCACACGATTTCAGAACGCCATTATCGCTTATTATCCCTACATTGGACAAGCTCAGGCAAGAAGGATTAAAAGAATATTATTACCGCATATTACACGGGAACGCACAGCGATTGCTCAATCTGGTGAACGAATTAATGGATTTCAGAACCGTAGAAAACGGCAAAATGAAACTAATGATTCAACCCGTAGATGTGAATAACTTTATTACCGAAACCGCTACAGACTTTATCGACTATGCCCGCCAAAGAAATATAACTTACCATATAGAATGTAGTGCCGATTTGCCCGCGAATGTGAATGTAGACAAAAATATTCTTGAAAAAGTAGTGATGAACCTGCTGAACAATGCTTTTAAATACACCCCCAACAATGGCGCCATTACCATTAAAACAAGTGTAGGTAAAGATTTTGTTTCTCAATTTAAAAACAACTATACCGTTGGCGATGTAACCCCACAAAATACCTTCTCAATTATTGTAAGCGATACGGGTGTGGGTATATCCAACGAATCTATCAGGAATGTATTCGACAGGTTTTATAAAGTAAATACAGTGAATACCAATTCGCATTTGGGTACCGGAATCGGCTTGGCTCTGGTTAAAAGTCTTGTGTTATTGCATAAAGGAAATATATCTATTTACAGTGAAAGAGACCGGGGCACCGACATGGTGGTAAGACTTAGCCTTGATCCGGAGGTATTCAATGATAAAGATTTCTTGAAACAGGAACCCTACAAACCAATCATCACAACTCCTGATAAAGAGAATAAAGAATATATCCCGGAACAAGACGATATATCCATTCGTAATCACAAAAAGATATTAATAGTAGAGGATAATGAGGATTTGAGAAATCTTATCGCCGATTTTCTTTCGGATCAATACGAGGTTACACAAGCAATTGATGGTATTCACGCCCTTCAGTTTATATCGGATATTGATTTCGATATGATTATTAGTGATATAATGATGCCCAATAAAGACGGGATTTCCTTGTGCAACGATGTAAAAGGAGATATTAATACATCGCACATTCCATTTATTTTGCTTACTGCCAAAACCAGTTTGGAAAGTAAAATAGAAGGCATAGGATCGGGAGCAGATATGTATTTCGAAAAGCCGATAGACTTTAATTACCTTAAACTTTCCATTCAGAATATATTCAAAAACCGGCAACAGTTAAAAGATTACTATGCCCGTAACTACTTTGCCGACAGTAGCGAACTGTCTTCGAACGAGCAGGATAACAAATTCCTTAAACAATTAACCACGTTTATCGAAGAGCATATTGATGAATCGGAAATGGATGTAAATTTAATAGCGAATGAGCTGTCTATGAGTCGCAGCAAGTTATACACCAAAGTAAAAAGTTTAACGGGCAAATCAATTGTAGAGTTTGTGCTCAATTATCGCCTGCGGAAAGCTGCCAAGTTAATTATTGAAGAAAACATAACCATGCGCGAAGTAATGATGCACATAGGTATTGAAAGTCAGCCGTACTTTACAAATGCGTTTAAGAAAATGTTTGGAGAAACACCCACGGCGTTTGCTGCAAAGCACAAGAAAAAATAATCTCAAAAAGGTGAGGCTTCCTTAATAAGTTTTATCTACTCCCAACAAATGCAACGTGCTATTGAGTAAAATGCAACGTGCTGTTGAGCAAAATGCAACGTGCTAATTCGAAAATGCAACGCGCTGTTGAGACAAATGCAACGCGCATTTGAGAGAAAAGCAACGCGCATTTGGATTAGACAGAATGCCGCATAGTGTAGGGGCCTTGTGTTCGCCCTGTATAAGTCTAATGAACATTTTGATGATTATTAGCAATTTTGATAAAACAATTACTTAATTGAGTAACACCGCGGCAGTACGATTTTCTAATTTTGCATTGAGGTTGATTAACTTTAAAGTTAACATCAATATGGAAAAAACGTACAATTATGAAAAAAGCAATCCTAATACTATGCAGTATTATACCCTCATTTCTTCTGTTGATTAACCTTTCTTGTAGTAGCCCTAAAGAGAGTCGGATGCTGGCCAATCAGATAAAAGAAACCACCCGGCGGGTGGCCAACCGGCAGATTGATAACTTTACGTATCAAAAGCAGGGTAATCTTCACGATTACGGTATTGATGCCTGGACAAACGGCGTGCTTTACGCCGGAATGCTGCAATGGACCTCTACCATTGATAAACCCGAAGTTTATCGCAACTGGCTTATGGATATCGGAAACGAGAACGGCTGGTTGGTACCTGCCAACTTTGCCAATCATCCCAAATACAGTTATTATCATGCGGATGAATTATGTATCGGTCAGTTTTATCTCGGCATGTTCGATGTTTATAAGCGCGATGAAATGAAGTTGAGCATACAGCAACGAGCCGATTGGATTATGGCAAACCCGGGAGATTCGAGCATGATTTACCGCAATAAACAAACGTGGTCGTGGTGTGATGCCCTGTTTATGGCACCCCCCGTTTATGCGCATCTTGCGCGGATAACCGGAAACAAAGACTATCTGGAGCACATGCACCGCGATTTTCTCAATACCTATACGCATTTGTACGACCAGGAGAATAATCTTTTCTTCCGCGATGACAGCTACTTTAATAAGCGGGAAGAAAATGGAGAAAAGATATTCTGGGGGCGAGGTAACGGCTGGGTTCTTGCCGGTTTGGCTAGGGTTATGGAACAACTGCAAACAGATTCTCAGATAAAACCCTTCTACGAAAAGTTATTCGTTCAGCTATCAAAGCGTCTCGGCGAATTACAGGGTGAAGACGGTTTCTGGCATGCAAGCCTGCTCGATCCGCAAAGCTATCCATCTCCCGAAACCAGTGCTACTGCCCTCATCTGCTACGGATTAGCTTATGGAGTAAATCACAAATTGCTCGATAAAACCACGTATTTGCCCATTATTTGGAAAGCATGGAATGCGTTAACAACCGCTGTAGATGAAAACGGTAGGCTTGGTTGGGTGCAGCCCATTGGTGCCGATCCAAAGAAAGTAACCCGCGAAATGACTGCCGTGTATGGCGTTGGCGCCTTTTTAATGGCCGGAGCCGAGATGCTTGAACTATTGAATAATCTTAAATAAATATCCCATGAATAAAATCCCTAAACTCTTTTTATGTGTGTGTATGCTCTTGTACATACCTTCGTGCATGCACCTTTCAATAGCCAACGCCCGCGAAGTAATCCCCTTCAACGAAGGTTGGAAATTCAAGAAAGGGCCTTTCCCAAAAGATCCTACATTGTTTGCTGCCGGCTTAGATGCCAGGTGGCAGCGTGTAACCATTCCGCATACCTGGAATAACATCGATATGCAGAACGATAAAAACAGTTATTACGCAGGCGAAGCATACTACAGAAAAGAATACACGCCGGATGCTTCTTTAAAAGATAAAAGAGTATTTCTGCGTTTTGAAGGAGTTGGATCGGTTGCCGAAGTGTTTGTAAACAATGTATACGTAGGAAATCATAAAGGCGCTTATTCCGCGTTTGCCGTAGAAATCACCAAAGCGTTGAAGTTTGGCGAAGCCAATCTTATTCAGGTAAAAGTAGATAATAGTTCGCGACAGGATGTTATTCCAATAAATAATACACTGTTTCCGGTGTATGGTGGAATCTACCGTCCGGTAGAGTTGATAGTGACAAACAAAACAAATATATCCGTTACGGATTTCGCTTCTCCGGGTATTTACATCAGTCAGAAGAAGGTTACACCTAAATCGGCAGATGTAAACATCAAAATTAAGATGGAGAATAAACAGCAAACAGCCGTTAACGTTAAACTCGCCACAACCATTTACGAAGCCGATGGCCGAGTAAAAGCACAACAACAAACCCCTGTAACCGTATTGCCGCAGGGGAGACAATTCTTTGAACACGATTTTGTAATAAGAAACCCGCATCTTTGGCAAGGCTTGGATGATCCTTATATATATAAGGTGGTAACGCAGGTTATTTGGGGTACTGAAGTAATTGATGAAGTAATTCAGCCTTTAGGATTACGGCATTTTGAACTAAAAGCAGCCGATGGTATGTATCTTAATGGCAAGAAGGTGCCGATGCATGGGGTGTGTCGCCATCAGGATTGGTGGCAACTGGGTAGCGCGCTCACCAACAAAAACCACGATGCCGACCTTGAGATTATTAAAGAAGTAGGTGCAACAACCATTCGCTTTGCCCATTACCAACAATCGGAGTATCTCTATTCACGATGCGACAGTATCGGCTTTATGATCTGGGCCGAGATTCCTTTCGTTAACAGAGTGAGTACATGGGAAAGCGAAAATGCCAAACAACAACTCATTGAACTGATTCGTCAGAATTACAATCACCCTTCCATCTATGTGTGGGGGTTGCACAACGAGGTTTATACCCCCTACGATTATACTGTTGCCCTCACTGCCGATCTGCATGATCTGGCCAAATCCGAAGATCCATACCGGTATACGGTATCGGTTAGCGGATACAATAAGGTAGATCAGGCCGCTAATCTCAATGCCGATATACAGGGAATTAACCATTACTTTGGCTGGTATAGCGGTAAAATTCAGGATGTAGAGAAGTGGGTTACCGGTATGGAAAAGGATTTCCCCAACTACAAAGTAATCTTTTCGGAATACGGTGCGGAGGCCAATATCAATCAGCAGGAAGAGGTAGTGGGCGATTTCGGCCGGTGGTTCTCGCAGTTCTATCCGGAGACTTTCGCAACCAAGTTTCATGAAATCCATTGGGGGGTAATCTCCAAACATCCTTATCTTATCGCTTCTTATCTTTGGAATACATTCGATTTCGCCACTCCGGCAACTACACAGGGTGGGGTAGAAGCGCGAAACATGAAAGGTTTAGTTACTTTCGACCGTAAAACAAAGAAGGATCCGTATTACTGGTACAAAGCAAATTGGAGTAAAGAGCCTGTGTTGTATCTCACCCAGCGCAGGGCAAATAAAAGAGAGAATAAAGTAACTCCGGTTACGGTGTACTCTAATATCGGTACTCCAAAACTTTTTGTAAATGGTACGGAAGTAACGAATTGCACACAGGGAACCACCCGTGTTCATTATATTTTCAAGGATGTTGAATTGAAAGAAGGCGATAATACGATTGTTACAAAGGTAACCTCTAACGGAAAAGAATACGAAGATACAATTACATGGAATTATTCTCCGGAGAATCGTAAGCTATTGGAGAAAGCTACGCTTAAAACAAATGAACACATTGGATTATAAATAAAGGATCTCCTACAGTTAATACAGATAAAATAGAATCAGTTATGAAGAAAACCATTTTCCTCTTCTTGCTCTTAGCCGGATTATTTGTACTCCCTGCTAAGGCGCAAACCAAACGGGCATCTATTTCATTAAAACATGGCGCGCATCGTATAGGGAAACGCACGGATGCCGATATGCAACGTTGGCGCGATCACGGTCTCGGACAATTTATTCATTGGGGAGTGTACGCCATTCCCGGTGGCTTTTGGGAAGACAAATACTTTCCCGGAGCAGCCGAATGGATTCGTTCATGGAAAGAAATGCCTAAAGATGCTTATGATAACCTTTACAAACAATTCAACCCCAAGAGTTTCGATGCCAAACGTTGGGCAAAGCAAGCCAAAGATATGGGCGTTAAATACATGATATTCACCACCAAGCATCACGATGGCTTCTGCCTGTGGCCCAGTAAATATACCGATTATACCATCGGCAACTCTCCTTATAAAAAGGATATCGTTAAGGCAGTTGTCGATGAATATACCAAACAAGGAATTGATGTTCACCTGTATTTCTCCATCATCGATTGGAATTTTAAAGGATATCGAGCAACCCCACCCGAAACAAAAGAAGATAGCATCGGTTATGATAAGTTCAAGGAATTTACCCGTAACCAGCTTATCGAGCTGTTAACAGATTACCCTTCCATTAAGGGACTATGGTTTGATGGTAGCTGGGATAAAGCCTGGATAAACGAAGCAGCATGGGTCGATGAACTAGGAAACGAGCTCCGCGCCATGCATCCCGGTCTGATTATTGGCAGTCGCTTCCGCGCGGACGAATACGGAAAGCGCCACTATGATTCTAACGGCGACTTGATTGATGATTACGATCAAACCTGGGAACGTGATCTTCCTAACGCTATCGAAGACCTGAAAGGTAGCGATTGGGATTGCGTTATGACTGTTCCACAGAATCAATGGGGGTATCATAAAGAATGGAGGGGATATGTTAAGACTTCTTATGATTTACTTCAAATGATGTTGCACGCTGTCTCCATGAATGGTAACTTTGTAGTGAACTTCGGCCCTGACGGTTTAGGAAACATTCGTCCTGAGGAAACTCAGCTAGCAGCAGAGATTGGTGAATGGATGAAGATAAACAGCGAAGCTATTTACGGTACCTCTCATGTTGACTTAAAACAACAGGGCTGGGGATACTTTACCGGAAAAGATAACAAGATATACATGACTGTTTTTAACCGGCCGATAAATAATATGCTTCGCATAGAGATTGCAAAGGGGGGAGTGAAGCCTGCAAAAGCTTACTTCCTGAATGGCAAAGCAGAGGTGGAAATTATTGATGCAGCCAAGAACAAACAAAACAACAGTTTGTATAACATTGCCATTCCTGCTGATTATGTTTCGGATAAACCTTTCGTTATTGTTCTGGAGGTGGAGCAGAATCTAAACGATAAGGATACTTATCAACAGGCGAAAACTTGACAATTGCTCCTTGCAGCTGTTCCAACGCTTGTTTCAATACACTCCTTGGGCAGCCTATGTTCAGCCTCATAAACCCGGTTCCTTCTTTCCCGAACATCGTTCCGTCATTCAAAGCCAATCGGGCATCGTTAACAAAGAACTTTACTAATTCTTCCTGCGACATCCCCAGTTCGCGGCAATCCAGAAATATAAGATACGATGCTTGTGGGATTATAGCTTTAATTGCGGGTATATTTTCTTTCAGGAAATTAGCTGTAAAGTCAATATTCTCCTGAAGATAGGCGAGGAGTTGGTCTAGCCATTCCGTTCCGTTGCTGTAGGCGGCAGCAACACTGTTAAATGCAAAAACATGTCCCATGCCCAATTCGCTCTTATTGATATGCGCATTTAATTTCTCCCGTAAATCTTTATTCTCGATAATACAGAACGAGCTGGATAATCCCGCCATATTAAATGCTTTGCTGGGAGACATGAACACAACTGAATTCGTTCGTGCCTCTTCAGAAATAGCTGCATAAGGATGGTGCGTGTAAGGGGGCAACGTTAAATCGGCATGAATCTCATCGGATACAACCAGTACATTGTTTTCGTGGCAGATGCGGGATACTTCGAGTAGTTCTTCTTTGGTCCATACCCTTCCACCGGGATTGTGTGGGTTGCAAAGAATAAACATCTTACAGCCTTTTATGTCTTTCCGAAATCGCTCCATATCCATATGGTACTGCCCATCTCTTAATGCCAACGGACTGAATACTACTTCGCGGTTGTTGTGTTCGGTTACCAAAAAGAAGGGATGATACACGGGTGGCTGCACCATAACTTTATCACCGGGTTGGGTAAAGCATTGAACGGCTAGTGCTAATCCGGTAACTATACCGGGGGTAAATAGCAACATGTCATTGGTGATCTGCCAGTTATGGCGGTTCTTCAGCCATGCGGCTATGGATGTGTACCAGCTTTCTGCTTTAACGGTATAACCAAGTATTTCATGTTCCAGGCGTTTTTTTATGGCTTCGATAACGAAAGGAGCGGTACGAAAATCCATATCGGCTACCCAAAGGGGAGTAAGATCGGTACGACCCCAGATGGATTCGAGGGCGTCTATTTTTACGGCATCGGTGTGATGGCGGTCTATTATTTCATCGAAATTGTATTTCATAAGAGGTAATTTGAGGTTTTGGTGCAAAATTACATGAAACTCGATGGATTTCCAAGTGCATGTGATAAAAAACAAGCGGCTAAAAAACAAATAAAATAATGTTAAACCATTGCGCTTTGATGTAAAACCACTGCGCATTCAACACTTTTTAACGGCGCATTATTGTTGTAAGCTATTTGGTAAATCGCTTAATGCCAGTACTATAAAAATCGCTTTAATTGGCACTAGCTATAGCTACCCTATAGCAACATAACATATAAGAAAAGATAATATAAAAAGAAGAAAAAGAAAAGAAGAAAAAGAAAAGAAGAAAAATCCACTATTTCATGTTTCTTTCCTTCTTTCATAAATCCAATCTTACCCTATAAATAATTTATTGAATAACTCCGCGTAACTTGCGTAACTCCGCGTTTAAGTGTATTTTTGCCGAATGAAAATTAAAGAACTCATAATTCATAATTGATTAACCCCTATGGCTAATTTTTTTAAATCTCTTTTTCAAGGCAATAAGAAAGAAGAAACAAGTGAAAATGGTAAGGATAAAACATCGCAAAAGAACTTTGATATATTAAAATACGATGGTATACGTGCCCAGCGTATGGGGCGTATTGATTATGCCATAAAATGCTATGCTAATGCCGTAAAGATTGAAGAAGATTTTGAAGTAATGGGCTATCTAAGTCAGCTGTACATTCACACAGAAAACTATGATAGCGGCAAAGCCCTTTTAGAAAGAATGATAGAGCTGGAGCCACAGATAATCACTTCTTATCTCACCCTCGGAAATTTATTTTTCCTTCAGGAAGCTTACCCCGATATGATTAATATTCTTGAAAAAGGCATTTCTATCGAAGCAAATAATGTGAATGTTCACTGTTTGCTGGCAAAAGCAAAAAAAGGAATCAAAGAATATACTCAAGCCGTAGAGCATCTTACGCGTGCGATTTCTCTAAAGGATGATATCATCGAACCTTTCCTTATGCGTGCCGAAGTTTACATGGAACTACAACAATACCCACAGGCTATGGCTGATATAGCAAAAGTGCTCGAACTTCAACCCGAAGAAGAACATGCGTTATTAGTGCGTGGAAAGATAAATGAGCTGACTGATAAACCAGCGGATGCCGAGAAAGATTATCGGCAGGTGATTGAATTAAATCCGTTTCATGACCAAGCGTTTATTCATTTAGCCCAGCTGTATAGCAAGCAAGAAAAATACAAGGAAGCAGTTGAACTTTGCGATGAGGCTATAGATTTTAACCCCAACTCTGCAGGGTTGTACAACGAAAGAGCAAAAGCGAAAATATCTTTGGGTGATAAAGAAGGTGCCGAAGGTGATGCTCAAATGGCTAAGCAACTTGTTGATACGGGTGCAGACCAAAAGGGTAATGAACCGGTACAACAAGAAGAGCCGAAAAACTCGTTGGGGTTACCGTAACCTTACCACTAACACCTCTTCCGTATCCTCATCCACCCTGAATCTATCATCAGTTCTTTCTCCGATGAGCCATGCAATGTTATTGCCACTACACAAAACCCACTGGTTCTCTTTTGCAATCAGAGAAAATTTCCTGTCGGTTAAATAATTGCTAACAAGCTTTTTGTTTTCCATGCCAAAAGGAACAAATGCGTCACCGTGTTTCCATTTGCGGGTATTAAGAGGAAATGTTAACTTATCAGCATCAAAACAAGCCGTGTTTTTATTGCGGGGTATTACAAAAGATTCGGACCACGGTATTCTTTCCATTTCAAGTTGAAAGGGTGGAGTGTCATTATCCGGCAAATTACCGTTATCAATTAAAAGCATTGTTCTATCTTTTAACACCCTTACACCCGTACTGCTTATAAATTGTTTGCCCGGCTGTCCGTATAGCGAACGGAATATATTATTAATCTGCGAAGAGTTAAAACCCAAAGGATGAAAAATTTCGAACAATAATGCCTTAGGCGAAATCTCCTGCAATAAAAGATTGATATTGATACCCTTAGCAGATAATACACGCTCTTTTCCTTCTTCAATAACGGTATTATACACAAGAGCCGAATCACTTAAATGCTCGGCAGCATCTATAAGGCTGTTGTTAATTGAAGGGTTAATTTCTTTCATTGCAGGGATTATTTTTAGCCTTATTTTGTTACGGGTATATTCATCGCATAGATTGGTGCTATCTGTAACATATTCCTGTTTTATCTCGTTGAGATAGCCCACAATATCTTTGCGGCTAACAGATAAAAAGGGTCGAACAATATCGCCATTTCGGGCGCGGATTCCTAACAATCCGTTAATGCCGGTACCTCTGATTAAATTTAATAACATGGTTTCCACGCTATCATCCTGATGGTGGGCAATTGCAATAACATTGGCACCCGATTGTTGCTTTATTTCTGCAAACCAATTATACCGAAGTTCTCGCGCAGCCATTTCTATCGATATTTTGTTGTCTGCTGCATGTTGGGTTGCGTCAAAATGAATTACATGCAGCGAAATTTTCAAATCTTTGCATAATGCGCGTACAAACGCTTCGTCTCTGTTAGATTCTTCACCCCGTAAGTGGAAATTGCAGTGGGCGGCTTCGCAAGTATAATTTAGAGAAATGAGGATTCGTAGCAGTGCTACCGAGTCGGCACCACCACTTAAAGCAACTAAAACTTTATCGTTTTCTCGGATAAGTTCTTTATCTTCAATGAATTGTAAAACACGGCGTGTAATCATAAGGCAAACTTAAGCAAAATACATGAAATGTGCATAAGTCGCAATGAAAAAGTGAAAGTATTTAAAGCAAAAAGCATTATCCGTTTTTGTCCCTAGGGTTTTTAATCCAACAGCACGTTGCATTTCTCCCAACAGCACGTTGCATTAGCCTCAACAGCACGTAGCTAATTCTCAAATGCAACGTGCATTTGAGAATTAGCTACGTTGTATCGGCAAAACACCTGCCTTACTATTATCTATTTGCATATTCCGAAATACGGAAAATAAGCCAATATGCTGCGTTGTTTTGTCACAAGTAATGTAAATTTGTCAGTTCCTCTCGTTAAGTGCTGTTAAGTTGATAATGCCCTCTGTTAAAAGAGGACAAAAAACGATGACAAACGAATTAAGAGAATGATATTTGTTGTTATTTTAACGTCACAATGTTAAAAACGACAATGGTATTAACAGTTTAAATAGGAGAATATGAAACGAACAACCAAAAACATTTTTATGGTATGCCTTATCGCTTTATTGAGCTCGGGTGTTGCCGGTTTGACTACCTATACAATTATGCAACAATCAAACAATAAAGAAATAACAGCTGATACCACTTATAACGACATGTTCAGACAAAATTCTGATGTAAAACTGGCTGGGTTTAATGCAGTAGATGCAGGACCGGTAGATTTTACGTTAGCAGCTGAAAATTCGGTTCATGCCGTAGTACATATAACATCAACCGAATTATCAAAAACCAAAACAATTAGACAAGCACCCGATTTTTTCGAATACTTCTTTGGTGAACCATCAGGGCGCGAACGTCAGGTTCAAACACAACCAAGAGTTGGGTTTGGTTCAGGGGTAATCATTTCTAAAGACGGATATATAGTAACCAATAATCACGTTATCGAAAATGCTGACGAAATTAGCGTGAAATTGAATGATAACAGCGTATATGCCGGCCGTGTAATAGGTACCGACTCATCAACCGACCTGGCATTGGTAAAAATAGAAGGAGATAAATTTCCAACTATACCCATTGGCGATTCTGATGCTTTAAAAGTAGGAGAGTGGGTATTGGCCGTAGGGAACCCCTTTAATTTAACATCAACCGTAACGGCTGGTATTGTAAGCGCAAAAGCCCGTACATTGGGCGTATATAGTGGTGGCGTTGAATCATTTATTCAAACCGATGCCGCTATTAACCGTGGTAACAGTGGGGGTGCCCTTGTAAACGCTAAAGGCGAATTAGTGGGTATCAACGCAGTATTGTCATCTCCAACAGGAGCTTATGCCGGTTATGGCTTTGCTATACCAACAAGTATTATGACCAAAGTTGTTGGCGATCTTAAACAATATGGTGCTGTTCAACGTGCTTTGTTAGGTATAAGAGGTGGATCTTATTCCGATATACGCCAAAACCAAGACTGGGAAAACAAAGATAAAGATTATGGCGTAAACGATGGAGTTTATGTATCCGAAATAGTAGAACATGGTTCGGCTGCCGGTGCCGACATCAAAGTTGAAGATATCATTACCGGAATTGATGGTAAAGCAGTGAAGAGTATGGCCGATTTACAGGAAGCCCTGGCAAGACATCGCCCGGGCGATAAAGTAAAAGTAAAACTTATTCGTGAAAAGAAAGAAAAAACGGTAGAAGTTACTTTGAAGAACGAACAAGGAACTACGAAAGTGGTAAAAGCCACCGGTATGGAAATACTAGGCGCAGCCTTCCAGGATCTTTCCGATGATCTGAAAAAGCAACTTAAACTGAGTGGTGGTGTTCAGGTGTCAGGAGTTGAATCCGGTAAAATGGCCGATTCGGGTATACGTAAAGGATTTATCATACAAAAAGCCAATGGACGAATGATTCGTTCGGTAAAAGATCTCGAAGAAGTCTTTAATGCAGCAATTAAATCGTCCGAAACCGATCAGGTATTATTCCTGTCAGGAGTGTATCCATCGGGTAGGCGTGCTAACTACGCTGTAGATTTGGTTCAGGAATAAAAGAGGGGGGAGTTTTTACCTCCCTCAATTACTAAATCCCTATAATTCAACAAGGAAAAAAGTTATTTCAATTTAGGCCTCAATATCAATAATTTGTAGTAACTTTGCACACCAAATCTGTTTTTAAAGAATGAGACAATTAAAGATTACTAAAAGTATCACTAACAGGGAGAGCGCTTCTCTAGATAAATACCTACAGGAGATAGGTCGTGAAGATCTGATTACTGTAGAAGAAGAAGTAGAGCTCGCTCAACGTATCCGTAAAGGTGACCGTGTAGCACTGGAAAAACTGACACGTGCCAATCTTCGTTTCGTTGTATCTGTAGCCAAGCAATACCAGAACCAGGGTTTGAGTTTGCCCGATTTAATTAATGAGGGTAATTTAGGATTGATCAAGGCTGCCGAAAAGTTTGATGAAACACGTGGATTTAAGTTTATCAGTTACGCGGTATGGTGGATACGCCAGTCCATTCTACAAGCATTGGCGGAGCAATCGAGAATTGTTCGTCTTCCATTGAATCAGGTAGGTTCGCTAAATAAAATTAGCAAAGCCTTTTCTAAGTTCGAACAGGAAAACGAACGACGCCCCTCACCGGAAGAACTCGCGGATGAGTTAGATATTCCGGTAGATAAGATCTCTGATACATTAAAAGTATCAGGGCGTCATATATCTGTAGATGCACCATTTGTAGAAGGCGAAGACAATAGCCTGTTGGATGTGTTGGTAAATGACGACTCTCCAATGGCCGACCGCTCACTTGTTAATGAATCACTTGCGAGGGAAATTGATAGGGCTCTTTCTACGTTAACCGAGAGGGAAAAAGATATCATACAAATGTTTTTCGGTATCGGGCAACAAGAAATGACACTTGAAGAAATCGGCGATAAATTTGGCCTCACACGTGAGCGCGTTCGCCAGATTAAAGAAAAAGCAATCAGAAGATTAAGACAAAGTAATCGTAGTAAACTGCTCAAATCTTATTTGGGATAAAATAAGAATGTTGATTTCCGACAAAAAATTATAAAAGAGATGTGTACACATCTCTTTTTTTTGCCGGACAATTTAGTAGAGTTAGCAGAGTTCATGGAATATAAAATGCGGCAGAAAAGTTTCTCTCTTCTCTTTTAATTAAAGCTTTTTATCGATATTCGGCAAGAGAAATGGAATTTATCAGTACTTTTGCATTTCTAAAAAGAAGTTTATGTTAGTTCAATAAATATAGCAAGCATATGAAATTCATTAAATCAGCTCTTATTTTATTCTTTGTGTCTATAGTGTTATCTGCCTTTACCTTAAAAAAAGAAAAAGATAACGTATATGCATTTGGAGTTTCGGCCTCTTTTACCGATACGGTTGTTTATTATACAAATGTTCAATTATTAGATAGTGCTTTCCTTGATAATCGCGGTTTTTTACCCAAAAGAGAACTATATACTTATCAGATGAAAAATTACCTGGAGTACCAAAAGGGTGAAAAGAACAGAACCTGTATGATTTATTTCTCGAAAAATCAAGGCAAACTCGAAAAAGAGAAAACGAAAGTTCTCAATAAATATAAAAAGAATAAGGAAGTAAGATTACAGTTGCTTTCTCCGGAAGAATTTGAATTTAAAAAAATACAGGAGTGACCCGTTGGTGAAGAATAAAAAGAGATAGAATGAACAAACTTATTTATACCTTTTATATATACATTGCTGTTTTTTTTGCCGCCTGTATAGATGAAAGTGGTAATTCTTCCCCTATTGATCTGCCCCCCGGACCACCCGATTTGGCGGATCGTACAATTCTTGCCTATCAGTTAGTTGATGACGATAGAATGCCATCATATTTGAGAAGTGATTTTTACGAGATGATGGAAGGAATGAAGAATGTAGACGATCGGAAGAATAACCTTTTAGTGTTCAGCTATTTAAAGGGCGATTTACCCTATCTTATTTATTTGCAGAAAAACGGTGCGGGAAAAATTATTGCCGATACAATTAAAGTTTATTCGAGGCAGAATCCACTGAAGAAAAAATTCATGGGAGAGGTTATTCAATATGTAATGGAGCAATATCCTGCAAAAGATTATGGATTGATAATGGAATCTCATGGAGATGGATGGCTTCAGCCCTCTACTCCGGCAAGTAGGAATAATTTGCGTTGGTTTGGTAGTTATGGTAAAACCAGTATGGATATAAGAGATTTGCGCGAAGTTCTTGAACAGTTTCCGCAATTCAATTTTCTCTTGTTGGACGCCTGTAATATGCAAACGATAGAAGTTGTATATGAGTTAAGAAATTGTGCTAAGTATATCATAAGTTCACCATCCGAAATACCGGGCCCGGGAGGACCCTATCAAAAGATAATCCCGGTAGCCTTTAGAAATAAAGCCAATGTTTCAATGGATATTGCCAATGAGTACTATAAATATTATGACTATACTCAAGGAGCAAAAGGAGAATATATAGTTGATGGTTTTCCCAATGCGTGGAATAATTATGGAGTGTCTGTATCGGTAATTAAAACATCCGAACTCGAATCGTTTGCTGCATTAACAAAAGAAATATTGCCAAAGTACATAAACCCGGAAAAAGAAATTTCGGTTTCCTCCATATTAAATTATCACGGGGATGAGAATAACTATTTCCGTGATTTCGATGGCTTAATAAGTTTGGTAACGAACAAAAACGCGGATTATAGAAGATGGAGCAGCGCTTTTAATAAAATTCAGATTTATTTTAAAACCACTCCTGAAAATTACTCAAAAGTAAAAGGATCATTTAAAATGGATGACGCCAAGGGGGTAACGATTAATACACCCGAAAAGAATAGTTCAATCACGTATTACCGTAACTTTCAATGGTATAAAGATGGTGGTTGGCAAGCTGCGGGTTGGTAAGATTCCTCTTGAGGCGCCGACAAATCTATCCTTTGAAAAGTTTTTTGATAAATTTTCTCTGAAATGTTTTGCGAATTAAAAATAACCTCTTACCTTTGCACTCGCTTTTGAGAAATAAACAATCAACAGCGTTCGTTCTTTGAATTATTTTCATAACAAAACAAGTAGTACAAGCTACTTA
>DAIMFE010000018.1:26426-40054 GCA_036724805.1 Bacteroides sp. | reverse complement strand
GAAGATACGAGATAAATAATATATGTGAAATAATTATGAACATTTACTTATTATTTTAGACGCGTCTAAAAATAATAATATCAATGATTGAATCAATACCCATCAGCAATATCATCAGCACAGCCAAGCTCAAAGAGCTGATAACCCCAATCGATAAGCCGTACACAGCCTTATGTTTACGCAATATCGATCTAAGTAAGAATACAACCGCGGTAGATGCCGCCCTGAAGAAGCTGTCCGATAAATTGGCCGGCTTTTGTTTCTTTGGGCCTTATATGTTAAAAGGCAGCGTTCGGGATGATTTCGATTTCGGCCCTGTTTTACTCTTTAAAACAGCGGTTTTAAAAGAAGTAATGGAGACTATCCAACATTCGGCTTATGCCGCCTTTTACGAGTTGTGGCTTACTACCACCTTGAAACATAAAATATATCCAATTAAACTACAGATCGAGGAAGAGTTAACCGAAGAAGCCCCCAAAAGCCACTTTGAGTATGTTGACCCCAGGAACAGAGATGCTCAGATTGAAATGGAAGCGGTTTTCTCTCGCTACCTCTTGAAGATTAACGCACTGCTAACCGACTATCCTGCGTTGCTAGAGTTTGACTGTGATTTTCCTGTTGAGGCTTCGGTAATTATTCCGGTAAAGAACAGAAAAGAAACAATTGCGGATGCATTGCGTTCCGCTTTAAATCAACAAACAAATAATCCCTATAATGTTATTGTGGTAGATAATCATTCTACAGATGGTACCACAGAAATAATCAGTGAAATAGCAAAGCAGGATGAACGGGTTATCCATATAATACCCCGGGCTACCGATCTTCTTATTGGTGGATGCTGGAATCTGGCAGCCAATTCGCCCCAATGTGGAAAGTTTTGTATTCAGCTCGATAGCGATGATGTGTATTCCGGCGAAAATACCGTTCAGAAGATTATCGACACATTTAATGTGGCCAAATGCGGCATGGTTGTAGGATCGTACACACTAACAGACTTCGATTTAAATACCATTCCACCCGGCTTAATCGATCACAAGGAGTGGACCAATCAGAATGGCAGAAACAATCTTTTGCGGGTAAATGGCATTGGCGCTCCCCGTTCGTTTTATACACCGCTGTTAAGAAAGCATCCCGCGCCCAATGTTAGTTATGGAGAAGATTATGCGCTGGCTCTGGTCTTCAGCAGGCTCTATCCCGTAGGGAGGATATTCGAGTCGCTCTATAATTGCAGGCGGTGGAGGGATAATTCTGATGCCGCGCCGGGCTCCGAAGAAAAGATCAGGCAGAATTATTTCAAAGACGAGCTTCGCGCGCAAGAACTTCGGGAACGTATCAATCTGAATAGAAATGATGAATAAAGATATTGTAGAACAGTTTTTTATCGATCAGTTGAACCACTGGCCCGAGGTGGCCGAGCGGTACGCTCATCTGGATAAACTAAAAGAACGCGATATACATCTGTTGGGATGGAACGCTAAAGTGGTTTTTAATCCGTTGCGAAAAATATCTGTAACGGCTGCTCCGGATAGGCAATCAACTCCGGATGCCTGTCCGCTTTGCTCAATGAACCGCCCGGCAGAGCAATTGGCTTTAGATTTTCATGGAAAATACACCATTCTTATTAATCCGTACCCCATTTTCAGAAAGCATTTTACCATTATAGCCAACCAACACATACCCCAGCAAATAGATAGCCGTTTTGCCGATATGCTTGATTTAGCCCGCCAAATGGAAGGATATACCCTGCTTTATAATGGACCCGGCGCCGGGGCGTCTCTTCCGTGGCATGCTCATTTTCAGGCGATAGAAAGGGGTAATTTGCCGATAGAGGATGTTGTAAAGCACACCATCGAATCGGATAAAACTTCCGAATCGTTTTTGCGCAAAGTAAATTGGTTTTATTCTTTCTTTGTTCTTGCGGCAGTCAACGCTAAAGGTGCGACCGATCTTTTTAATCGGTTACTTCATTCGTTGCCCCAAGAACAGCAGCGAATGAATAACCTTATCGCCTGGTACGAAAACAACAGATGGTACATAGCCATTGTTTTGCGAAAAGCACACCGCCCGGATTATTACTATAAAACGGGAGAAAAGCAACTCATTATAAGTCCTGCTACGGTTGAAATGGGTGGGGTGATTGTAACCATCAGGCGCGAAGATTACGATAAGATAAACTCGCAAATACTGGGTGATATCATGCAGCAGGTTGTTGCAACGCCCCGGCCACATACCGTAAATGTAGGGATTATCGAATCGGAGATGATACGTTTCAGCCTGAATACTCCCTATCTTTTAAATGATAACAACGTTGAAGGAGAAATAACGCTACGGTTAGAAGAGGGGAAGGTTTCATATAAGAATCAACTTTATGATTCTCTGGTTTTTGTTCCCGTAGATGAAAATACTGCATATATAAAGGTGTATGATGTTCTTATTGGAAAGAAATTTCACTGGGAACAGAAACAAACGCTGAAGTTTCGGGGCGCATGGAAGGTGATTGCGCGAGATGATAAATTGGTGGGTATTAACATTCTGGGTATCGAAGAATATTTGAAAAGTGTGATTTCATCGGAGATGAGTCCGGATGCTCCGCTAGAGTCATTGAAGGCGCACGCGGTAATTTCGCGTAGTTGGCTGATCAATCAAATTCAATCCCGTAAATCTTCGGTTACTACAGATGATGAAGGATTGGTTTGGTACGATTCTTCCGGACATACAGCTTACGATGTTTGTGCCGATGACCATTGCCAGCGGTATCAGGGAATAACACAGATAACCAATGCCGCTGCATTGAGAGCCATAGAAGAAACCGGTGGAGAGGTATTGCTGGATGTGGCCGGTGAGGTGATCGATGCCCGTTATTCCAAGTGTTGTGGCGGCATCATCGAAGAATACCAATACGCGTGGGAAAACAACCCCAAAACCTACGCAAAGGCTAAATGGGATTGGCTCAACGATGATCTTCTTCCGGATTTCGGAAACGAAAACGCTGCCGCAGAATGGGTGAATACCGCGCCTACTGCCTGGTGTAATGTAACAGATCCGAAGGTTATTGCCGCTACCATGAAGAACTATGATCAAAAAACACCCGACTTTTACAGGTGGACGGTTGCGTATAATTTGAATGAACTCTCCACAATTATACAGGATAAAACAGGAATAAACCCGGGAAAGCTGAAAGCCATTGTTCCGTTAAACAGAGGGAAGTCGGGGCGCATCTATAAATTGCGTATAGAAGGATCGCTCCATTCGTGGATTATCGGGAAAGAGTTGGAAATACGCAGGGTGCTTTCGCGCACCCATTTATACAGTTCGGCCTTTGTGGTAACAAACCAATACAATGAGCAGGGCATGCTCACAGGTTTTATCTTTCGTGGCGCCGGTTGGGGGCATGGAGTAGGGCTCTGCCAGATAGGTGCCGCTAATATGGCTGCCAACGGATATCGATACGAAGCTATTCTTCGGCATTATTACCCCGAAACACAACTAAAGAAAGTATATGATTAAGCAACGCGTAAACCGCAGTCGCCCCTGGTTTTGGGTACCTTCGCTTTATTTCTCCGAAGGGTTGCCTTATGTGGCAGTTATGACCATCTCTTTAATTATGTATAAACGGTTGGGGTTGAGTAATGGCGAGATTGCGTTTTATACAAGTTGGCTAAATCTTCCATGGGTAATAAAGCCCTTGTGGAGCCCTTTTGTAGATCTTATTAAAACCAAGCGGGCATGGATTGTAGCCATGCAATCATTAATAGCCGCCGGTTTGGCGGGGGTAGCTTTTTTTATTCCCACTACCTTTTTTGTTCAGGCTACGATGGCCTTTTTCTGGTTGTTGGCTTTTAGCTCGGCCACGCACGATATTGCCGCCGATGGCTTTTATATGCTTGGATTGTCCGAAGGCGAGCAATCTCTTTTTGTTGGTATACGCAGCACATTTTATCGTTTGGCAATGATATTTGGGCAAGGTTTGCTGGTTATGGTAGCCGGATTAATGGAGCAGGGAAAAATAATAGTTTCTACCAAAGGCAATATCCCGTTGGCATGGAGTTTAATATTTTATGTGATGGCAGCCTTGTTTATAGGCCTGGCGTTGTATCACAGTGGCGCGTTGCCACATCCTGCGGCCGATGCTCCCCGCAAAGATACTACAGCCCGGCAATTATTGAAAAACTTTGTAGAAACCTTCGGGTCTTTTTTTCGAAAGAAAAACATAGGGTTGATCTTCTTCTTCTTGCTTACATATCGTTTAGGCGAAGCCCAGCTCGTTAAAATAGCGTCTCCTTTTCTTCTGGATAATCGCGATATGGGCGGTATTGCTCTTGATACTGCTTCTGTTGGATTTATATATGGAACCATAGGGGTTATAGCGTTGCTGCTTGGAGGAATACTCGGTGGAGTTGCCGTATCCAAAAGGGGGTTGAAAAGATGGATTATCCCCATGGCCATTGCAATTAACCTACCCAACCTGTTGTATGTTTGGTTGGCGATGGCTCAGCCGGATAATGTATGGATTGCCGGAGGCTGCGTGGCAATCGAGCAGTTGGGTTACGGTTTCGGCTTTACAGCTTTTACGCTTTATCTTATCTATGCGGCACAGGGCGAGCATAGTACCGCGCATTATGCTATAGGCACCGGTTTTATGGCATTAGGAATGATGATTCCCGGAATGGTTGCGGGTTGGATTCAGGAGATGATTGGCTATACCGGATTTTTTGTTTGGGTATGTATATGTACCATTCCCGGTATTATTGCCGCCATGTTGGTAAGGAACAAATTACCCGAAATGTTTGGTAGATTGCAGTGAATTATGCACGTTGTGTATCTCCCAAAATGCGCGTTGCATTTGAGAATTACAACGTTGCATTTGAGAAAATGCAACGTGCTGTTTACTCAAATGCAACGCGCGTTTGGTAGAAATGCAACGTGCGTTTGGTTGGGGTACAAACTATTTGTTAGCTGTATTTAGCCATTTGTAAGTATCGGTACAAGTAATATTCAACGTTTGGCTACCTACCTGAACTCCAAATTCGCCGGCCTCGAGCACCCATTTGCCATCATAGCCCACAAAAGCCAAATCGCTTCCTTTAATAGTAAGTGTTACTGTTTTCGTCTCTTCCGGTTTCAATTCAATTTTATCGAAAGCGCGCAAACGACGAACATCCGGTGTTAACGAAGCAACCTTATCACTGGTGAATAGCATTATGCTTTCTTTTCCGGTTACTTTTCCTGTGTTTTTTACATCAACTGTAAAAGTAAGGATGTCGTTGGTGGCAAACGATGTTTTATTAACCCTCAGGTTGCTGTACTCAAAAGTAGTATAGCTCAACCCATAACCAAAAGCCCATTGAACAGACATAACGGCATCATAATCGTAGATGCCTTCCATCTTGTCCATGTTTTCGGCCGGTTTATAGTCGTAAGTAATAAGCGAGTTAATGTAACGCGGATAGGTGTATGGCAACTTTCCGCTTGGATTTGTATCACCATAAACAACATTAGCAAGCGCATCGGCACCATAATTTCCCGGTAAATAAATCTGGATAATTCCTTTAGCTAAAGGAACGATTTCATTTATAATGCGTGGGCGCCCTTCGTTTAAAACCAAAACAACAGGCTTACCTGTAGCTGCCAGCGCTTTAACCAACTCTATCTGATTTTTGGAGAGCGTAAGATCTGTTAGATTACCGGGTGTTTCGCAATAAGAGTTTTCTCCGATGCAAGCCAGGATGATATCGGCATTTTGAGCTGCTGCAACAGCTTTCTCAATTTCGGGCTCGTTCTCCTCCCAATAAGCGCCTTTGGCTTTGTAGGTTACACCGGGTTCAAAAACGATACTTTCTTTTCCGGCTTTTTGGGTAAATGCTTCAAGAATAGTGTTGTGCTGCCGGGCAAATTCATCGGTTCTGTCTCCTTGCCAGGTGTACGACCAACCACCATTTAGTGTGCGCATCGAATTGGCATTGGGGCCGGTTATCAGGATTTTCTTTCCTTTTGCCAATGGCAGAATATGATCATCGTTCTTTAATAATGTTATTGATTCTTCCGCGGCATTTAAAGCAACTTTAGCATGCTTATCGCTGGCAAAGTCGGGGTATTCACTTATTTCCCGATAAGGTTTATCAAATAATCCCAACCGATATTTCATCCGAAGAATACGGCGGTTCGCATCATCAATACGCTCCATCGAAACGCCGCCCTCCTCAACAAGCTGTTTAAGTAATACGCAAAAATCCCACGAATATGGATCCATCGACAAATCTATCCCTGCGTTGATGGCCATTTTTATAGCTTCCTTTTTGTTGGTTGCCACCCGGTCGCGGAAAGCCAGGTTGTTAATATCGGCCCAATCGGTTACGATTACACCGTCCCAATTAAGGTCTTGTTTCAGCCATTTGGTGAGGTATTCGTAATTGGCATGGAAAGGCATTCCGTTGTTCATTCCCGAATTGGCCATAACAGATAAGGCTCCGTTACGGATGGCTTCGAGGAATGGAGCAAAATGTTTCTCGCGCATATCCTGTTCCGAGATATAAGAAGGAGTACGGTCTTTTCCCGAGTAGGGAACCCCATAACCCATATAATGTTTCATACACGCGGCCACATGGTCTTTACCAACCGATTCGCCATTGCCCCCCTGAAAACCTTTTATGGTTTCACGGCCAAGCTCGGTAGCTACGTAAGCATCCTCGCCAAAGGTTTCCCACATACGTGGCCAACGCTGGTCGCGGCCAAGATCTACAACAGGAGCAAAAGTCCACGGAATATTTCCGGCTCTGGTTTCATAAGCCGATATGCGCCCGCCTTCGTAAGCAATTGCGCGGTTAAAAGTAGCGCCCATGTTTATATTCTGTGGAAGAAGCGTACCGCCACGTGTATAGGTTGTGCCATGAATCTGATCTACCCCATAAATAATAGGAATTCCGGTTGCCGCGATCGCTTCTTTCTGTAAGCGTTTAATAATGGCAGTCCACTCTTCAATGGTTTGAGGGGTCATACCGGGAACATTCAAAATAGAACCCACTTTGTATTTGCGGATAACCGTGTCGAGAAGAGCCTCATCGAATTGGAACGGAATAATAGTATGAAATACATTATTACCTTTACCAACAACATCGATGGTAAGCTGTGTCATCTGGCCGATCTTTTCTTCCAGTGTCATCTTTTTTAATAAGGCTTCTACCTTTTGTTCAATCTCTTTGTTTTGTGGTATAGCCGGTTTTACTGGTGTTTGTGCCGCTGTAGTTGTAAACATTGCTACAGCAATTAATGAAAATAAAGATTTCCTCATGGTGATTCGTAATAAATGATTCGCCACAAAAATAGGTATAATTGAAAAGAACCAGGGTATATATTGAAACTATTAAGTATTTGAAGTATTATTGTAGTAATAATAATTAAGGGGTAAGAGTGTTGATGGGCTCTCGGGGCAACAGTACATTACTTGCTTTTTTCTCGATGGAATGGGCAATTTTTACCAAAACCATCTCTTTGATGTGTTGCGAAGAAGCTCCAATAAGAAATCGATAGTTTCCGGGTTCCACTATCCACGATCCGATGCTCTCATCGAATGAGGCAAGATCCATTTGATTCACTTTCATGGTAACAATTTCACTTTCGCCGGGCGCAAGAGAGCGTGTTTTAGCAAAAGCTTTCAATTCTTTCACCGGCTTGGGCAGATCTGGGTTAATGGGTGCGGATATATATAATTGTACTACCTCTTTACCGGCAACTTTACCTGTATTGGTTACATTAACCGTTACTGCATAATTACCCTTTTCTTTTTCTTTTTCTATTGTAACATCTTTATAATCGAAAGAAGTGTACGACAAACCAAAACCAAACGGATAAGAAACATCCTTCCTGAAGGTATCGTAATACCTGTATCCCACGAAGATATCTTCTGTATAGCTGGCAGGATCGGGGTTTGTTAGCAAGGTTTCTTTTAAGTATTGCTTTGGAAAAGTAACGGTTAACTTACCCGATGGGTTTATCTTTCCACATATAACGTCAGCAATCGCATTATAGCTTTCCGGTTGGGCTTGCCATGCCAGTAATATTGCATCAGGAAGGTTTTTCCAGGATGAAGTTTCAATAATATCATCTCCCGTTAGTATAAGAATTGCTTTTTTACCGGAAGATTGAAAGGTACGGCAAACAGATGGAAGTTTAATCTCGTCTAAATCTTCCCGGCTTCTCGCGGTTATTAAAGAAATATCCGCGTTTTGTGCCTGCTTAACCACAGTGTAACCCGCGTTTTCCAAGATAACAGCAATAGCATCGGATTCACCATATACTGCGATTCGTTTTACCGATGGCGCTAATGGTAATGTGTGGTTATTGTTTTTAAGCAATACAGTCCCTTCGGCAATCGCTTCATCCAATGCTTCTTGGTAAGTGTTCAATGCCAAATTACTGTGATGATCATAGTCTTTGAAATGTCGGGTTTCAAGAATAGCATTTAAAATATGGGTTACATTTCTATTGATTTCAATCATCTTTATTCTGCCGTCATTAATAGCAGCCATTGTCTCTTCATAGGGTTTAATATCACCGGTTAATATCAAATCGCTTTCGGCCTTTACCTGTGCTATGGCGCTTTTGTTCTCACGCCAATCAGAAATAACCATGCCATTAAATCCCCACTCGTCTCTTAATACAGTACGTAGCAGCCCTTTGCTAGTAGAGGCATTAATACCATTTATAAGATTACCGGATGAAACAACAGTTAACGGATTCGATTCTTTAACAGCAATTTCAAATCCTTTCAAATAAATTTCGCGTAAAGCGCGTGGTGTTATCCGATTATCCCGGTCTGCATGGTTGGTTCCCTGATTATTTAATAAAAAGTATTTCAATGCTGCTCCCACGCCGCTAAACTGTATCCCCCTTACCATTGCCGCGCCTATTTTCCCCGAAATTACCGGATCTTCCGAATAGAAATCGAACTTATCATCATAATAAGAATCACGTTCAATATTCATGGCAGGTTCCAATAATAGGTGAGCGCCAATTTCAGAACCCTGCTTGCCCATAGTCTTGCCCACATTTTCAACCAGTTCAACATTCCATGTAGATGCTAATAGAGTGGGAGAGATATTAAATCTTTCCGGTTTGTTACTGAAAACAACTGCCGGAATGCCCAGTCGGGGAATAGGATACGTACTTCCGGTATAACCGGACATGCCCGCTCCTAATAGTAGCTCAACTTTCTCTTCCGGAGTCATAGCCGCTACTACTTTCTCAACAGACGAACTTCCAAGTTTAATTGGCTTTTGCGTGCAAGAAAACAGTACCATCCCTGCTATTGCCGCTCCTGCTATAAATTTGCTTTTCATTATATGTATATTGGCAGTGTTACAATGTTTCCACAAACTTAACTAAATTATCCGGAATGTTAAATATGCGTTCTAAAAGAAATATGTATCTTTATCGCTCATTATTTTTTATTGATATGGCACACCGATTAAACACCAACAAGCAATTTATGATAGGCAATGGGCTTCTGGCCTTTGCGGTTCTTATAATTATAGCGCTCTTTTTATACCTCAGTATGAAAGCTCAACGCGATAAAGATGGTACAAACCGGTATTATACCGAGATGTACACCATCAATTTAACAAAAGGCTTTTTAAACGAATCGTATTCTGTATTTATAAACGATAGCCTATTAGTGAACCAAGTTATTGATAAAGAACCTTTTGTAATCGAGGTAAAGAAGTTCGCGGATCGAAATGCATTGATGATAGTAGATAATAAAACAGATGGTCTTTCAACGTTTGATTTAAGTGAGCGGGGTGGAGACTTATCTTTTATAAAGGATGAAGACGGAATAAAGCAACTGGCTAGGAAATAGCTCATTTCTAATATTATATAATTTTAATTCAATCATCATGATCAACAGATTTATCTTAAACGAAGTTTCGTACTTCGGTCCCGGTGCTCGCGAAGTGCTTCCACAAGAGATTAAGCGTTTTGGCTTTACCAAAGCTTTCGTTGTTACAGATAAGGATTTAATAAAGTATGGAGTTGCCGATAAAGTATTGAAAGTGCTGGAAGGAGCAAATATTCCTTATACAATATTCAGTGATTTCAAACAAAACCCCACAGTAAAAAATGTACAGTTGGGTGTTGAGGTATACGCAAACTCCGGATGCGATTTTATTCTTGCTATCGGTGGCGGATCATCAATAGATACTGCAAAAGCAATCGGCATAATAACAAATAACCCCCAATTCAACGATGTAGTTTCCCTTGAAGGAACTGCTCCAACCACAAATAAAACCGTTCCTATCATTGCCCTACCCACTACAGCCGGAACAGCTGCGGAAGTAACAATTAATTATGTTATTACGGATGAGGGGAATGAAAAGAAGATGGTTTGTATTGATCCGAACGATATACCTGCTGTTGCCATTGTTGATGCGGAATTGATGTACACTTTACCCAAGAGTTTAACTGCCGCAACAGGACTGGATGCCTTAACCCATGCCATTGAAGGTTTAATAACAAAAGGCGCCTGGGAAATGAGCGATATGTTCGAGATAAAAGCCATTGAAATGATTGCCCGCTATCTTGAAACAGCAGTAAATGATCCTCAAAATGCCGAAGCTCGTAACGGTATGGCTGTGGCACAGTATATTGCCGGTATGGCTTTCTCGAATGTTGGTTTAGGAGTTGTTCATGGTATGGCTCATCCTTTGGGTGCGATATTCGATATTCCTCATGGTGTTGCCAATGCTTTATTGCTGCCCACTATTATGGAGTTCAATGCTCCGGCCGCGCTCGATAAATATGTAGATATAGCCAAAGCAATGAATGTGTACACTACCGGAATGACCAGGGAAGCAGCAGCTCAAGCGGCTGTTGATGCTGTTAAAGAGCTTTCGGTTCGGGTAGGAATCCCGCAACATTTATCAGAACTTGGCATTAAAGAAAGTGATCTGGATAAATTAGCGGAATCTGCAAATGCAGATGTTTGTACTCCGGGAAATCCACGGGAAGTAAATAAAGAGATCATATTGGAATTGTATAAGAAAGTATTATAAATTTAAATCTCCGTTTTATATTTCCGGAGCTCTTCCTTTAACCTCTGGGCCTTGTTGGCTGTAACCGCATCCATTAAGGTCCAGAATTTATCACTATGGTTCATTTCGCGGGTGTGGCACAGTTCATGCAGCAACACATAATCAATAAGATGTTGCGGAAGTAATATCAAGTAATACGAAAGATTTATATTTTTTGAGCTTGAACAGCTTCCCCACCTTCCTTTGCTAGAGCTAATCTTCACGCTATTATAGGGTAAATTAAATTGAACCGATAGTGCGTTTAGTGTTGAGGGAAGAATAATTTTCGCATTTCTTCGTAATGCTTCTTCAATAACTTTACGCAGCCACAACTGGGTGTTATTGTTTTCAAAATCGGCATTCGGTGGACAGATAATCTTCATTTTGCCTAATTCGGAATCAGCAAGGTATTGCTTATTAACTCCCTGTATTAAACTTAGCTTAAAGTATTCGGTATCAATTTTATAACTTAAATCAATTCTTCGCGGTTTGCTTACCTTTTTAAGAGAGGCGAGAAGTTGCTGGCGTAAGCTCTCAATGGCATCATTTAATTCTTTGCGGGTTACTCCCTGGGGTACCGATACATATATGGCATCGCTCTTGGTACGAAAAACCAAACGTTTGGCTTGCGGATTTACGCGAACAACCAAGCGGCCCAGTTCTTTATCGTCTATTATTGTCATTTGGTTATAGCTTTTAAGTATTGCGAGGCACAAAAGTATGGCTTTTAATCCAATATATCATTTACCGAATGATTATAAACGATTATAAACGCTGTTTTTGAACAAGTTGTTCGATAATGAACACCCCTTAAATTTACTAGTTTGTTGATTATCCGTAGCTTATGGCGGTGGCATGCATTTTGATAATATTAAGATAACAATAAAATATTTTAGATATAGTGCAACTTTTTATTCTGTCTGTACGTCTAAAATAAAACGAAAGATAAGTAACAAAATGAATGCAAAAAGTTTTATTCAGTTTACAGCCGCGATTTGTACCGTTATGCTTTTTAGTAGCTGTATAATTAATGGAGAGGGGATAACCCCCAGTAAGAATTATATTACCCGTAATTATAAAGTCACCGACTTTTCCGGTATTGAAGTTAATACCGTTGGAAGTGTATATTACACACAGTCGGCAGATGGTAAAACGAGTGTAGAAATATATGGACCTGATAATATTGTAGAATTAATAGAAGTTTCAATTAAGGATAATACTTTGGTTCTCAGTACGGCCAAGAAAAACAAAATAAAGAATGTAAAGAACATGAAAATCAAAATCACTACTCCTCAATTATACAACTTAAGTTTCAAGGGGGTTGGAAAGGTATATATTGAAGAAGGACTAGAGACTACAAACTTTAAGATTCATCAGGGGGGAGTAGGCGATGTGGTTATTCATTCGTTGGTTTGTGATGAGGTAACAATAAATTCTACCGGTGTTGGAAATTCAAGGCTTGATGGAAATGTAAATACAGCTTATTTGTCTGTTCAGGGAGTAGGAAATATTGAAGCCAAAGACCTGAAAGCCCAAGCAGTTGAAGTCTCTTCATCGGGTGTAGGTAATATCACTTGCTTTGCTACAGAATCATTTACAGCGGCTGTTGGAGGAATTGGAAGTATAAAATATGCCGGATCTCCCAAACAAAAGCAAATCAAGAAAAACGGGATCGGATCGATAAAGGAATATTAAACCGAATTGGTAATCATAGTCAACAATAAACTGTATAGGTCATGAAGAATTCATTATTAGTTATCGCGGCATGCCTGGCTACTTCGGTAGGTACCAGCGCGCAGACAAGAGTAGTTGGGAATAAAGATTTTATCACTAAGAATGTAGATGTGAACGCCGATTTCACAGCCATACAAGTAAAAGGCAGTCCGGATGTATATTACACCCAAACCTCGGGTGAGGTATCGATAGAAATTTACGGCGCGAGTAATATCATTCCTTATGTTGAAACGATTGTTAAAGATGGAACATTGATCGTTAAATACAAGAGCAATATAATCATCAATAATTCGGGTAAGTTAGAAGTCAGGGTTTCCGCCCCCAATGTAACAGCCATGAGGGTGAGTGGCTCCGGTGATATTTTTATTGAGAAAGGTATCAGTACTAACCGGGATCTTAACTTTGAAGTACATGGATCGGGCGATATACACGGTAAAAAACTAAAGAGTAATAATCTCTATGTTCATGTACATGGCTCGGGAGATATTGATTTTTCAAGTGTAGATTGTTCAAGGGTTGAAGCGAATGTACACGGTTCAGGAGATATAGCCCTGAAAGGTAAAGCCCGTGATGCTTATTATCGGGTGAATGGCTCGGGAGATATTAGCGCCTCCAATATGGCTGTTAACAATGTAGAAGCACGCATTAACGGATCGGGAGACATAAGCTGTTATGCAATAGATAAGTTGACGGGTAATGTGAGAGGTAGTGGCGATGTGGGCTATAAAGGCAATCCCGATGTTGACTTTCCGCGTAAAGGACTTTATAAATTGTAATATAAATTCTACTTTTACCTATCCTTAACTCTCTCTCTTGCTTGAGGTATTAGAA
>DAIMFE010000018.1:0-26326 GCA_036724805.1 Bacteroides sp. | reverse complement strand
CTTCTCACTTCTTACTTCCTCACTTCTTACTCCTCACTTCTTGTAATTTAAAATGTTTAACTAAAAAAGGTTCGTTTGTAAACTGTTTATTTCAGTTCTTTGTTTTCCCATTACTCAATAAAAACAATCTGATGAAAACACTACCTATTTTTGCCTGCGTTATAGCTATTTTATGCTCGTGTGCCGATTCTTCCGGTTGGAAAAGCTCAAAAGGAATTGATGTTGCAATTGGGTTACGGCAGCCCACTCCCATAAAGCTATCCGACTTTGGAAAAACAATCAAATACATTGCCCTGGAAACCACAGATGATTGCTTGGTTGGGGATGACCCAGGCATCACTGTTTTGAAAGATAAAATCGTTATTGTAACAGAGAAACAATGTTTTCTTTTTGATAAAGAAACCGGTAGATTTATAGCCTCGGTGGGGCATATAGGCAACGATCCTGAAGGTTATTCCGCCACAATTAATTGGATTGATGAAGACAGCGGTACAATGTACTTCGGCCGTCTGCCCAACCAATTAATGAAATATAACATGGAAGGAAAATACATTGGAAAGATTGAACTGGGCGAGTCGGGAATGCCTTCCTCTATTGCTTTTTCCTCCGATGGCATTATCGGATACTATTCCGACCTGTTTACCCCCGGCGGTTCTAAGCTAAATTTCTTCGATAATATGGGAGGTTTTAATGGCTCTATTGCATCGCCGCTGCCTCCTTTAAAAGAAACAATGGCAGATGCAAAAGCCATTAGTGCGTTGAAAAACACGCGTTTATTCGGTAATTGGGCACAATCGGGCATTATCTTTGTAGATTACAACAATGGCAATCAGTTTAAAACAAGTCCCGGTGCCCCTGTTTTATGGAGTAATAAGGGCAATATAAGATTTAAAGAAAGCTTTGCAGATACTGTTTATACGATAAGAGAAAAAGCGTTAGAGCCCTATTTTGCCTTCAATACCGGAGAATATTACTGGCCGAAGGATGAACGTACCCTCACCGATAACACCAACAAAAGGGTTATCATTCCTTACGTTATCGAAAGCAATAAGTCAATCTTCTTCCAGTGCATAGTGGGGCTTTATGGTAAAAACGAGTTGTATGATGGCATATACAATAAGAGAAAAGAGCAAACAAAAATATTTAAAGCCAAAGAAGGCATTATAGACGATGTAACCTTCTTCCTGTCGTTTAAACCGCGTGGAGTTGCTACTTCGGGAGAATACGTGGGCTTAATCCAAGCTGCCGATGCCCTAGAGTGGCTGGAAGAGAATCCTGAAGCCAGCATCAATAAAAAGCTAAAATTCCTGAAGGATATAACAGATGACATGAATCCAATTGTTATGTTGGTTAAATGAAACGAGAAAAGGGCTGCTGCATCACGCGGTAGCCCTTTATTTAGTTAGTCACATTTAATAGAAATTGAGAGAATTGAAACTTCACAGTTTCATTTTAATTAAGCACACTAACTATATTTAAAGCAAATGAAAATACTTATTTAAAATTTATTGCCCGATATAGATTTCGCTAAAGTAGCAATAAACCATCGGGCGGATATCTCCGGTAAGGTTTATTCTTAGCGACCGCTTATTCATCCTGTTCTACACTTTCCTGCCTGTTGATTCCAAACGTATCGACTTTCTGAACCGTTGAATCTTTTAATTCTTCGGATGGAATCATCAGTGCTGAAGACACCTTTTTGTATGCAACCTCAGGATCGGTGTGCGTATCCTTGTAATCATCATAATTATAATCCGGTATATCATTATCATTCTTAAAGAAAGAATGCTGAACCAAATTATTAACCAAAATAAACACTCCTACAAAAACAGCTGCCCTAAACAATGGAGCAATGCCGTTGATAAAAGAAGTTTTCTTTATCTTGAACGGTGGTTTATCGATGGCCGCGTACAGCCGTTCTTCAAAATCAGCGCTCATCTCCGCCTTCTGCAGTACGGATTGGTAAACGAACACCTCCCTGTATTGCTCCAGCTCTTCGGGTATATTGTCGCCCAAAAAGAACTCTCGCAGTTGGTTTTCCTCTTCGAGGGATGTTTCACATAGCCAATAACGTTCTAACAGTTGCTCAACGTCCTTATAATCCATACTCTTCTATCTCTTTATATCTTTGCCTCACTTTTTGTCTTGCGCGGAATAAGTAAACTTTAACCTGTTCTTCCGTTATTTGCAAAACTTCACCAATTTTTTTATAGCTTTCCCCCTCAATATCACGAAGCTGAATAATCGTTCGTTGTTTCTCGGGCAAATCGTTTATTAAACGATGGACAATCTCCAATCGTTCATGAGATATCAGATGATCATGGGGTCCGGATGTTAGAAGCTGTTCGGCTATTTCATCCTTTATAGGGATGTTTTGTGCTGCTTTCTTTTGGCTTCTGTCTATTGCCAGATTTCTGGCTACTGTTATACAAAAAGCTTCAACAGAATCTAATTCCGACCATTCATCTCGTTTATTCCAAATCCGAAGCATTGTATCCTGAACAATATCTTCCGCTTCCGCAGGGTTAAACGTTATCCGAAGTGCTATTCGGAAAAGCTTATCCTTTAAAGGTAATATATTGTCAGCGAAGTTTATCTTCGGCATCTTTATTTAGTTGACGGATGAATAAATCAAATGTTACAATAAAAATAAAATATTTTATAAAAAGAGATAGATTCTTTACCTAACTCAAAGACTTTTAACGAGCGTTCCCCCATTTCCTGATATCTCCGATGCCTGAGTTATAATCACTTTGGTAACTCCTGATCGAATCGCATCAAATGAATTTTCCAGTTTAGGAATCATCCCGCCCTTTATAATACCATCAGCAACATATTGCTGGAAATCGGTGTATGTTATCTTCGGGATT
Source organism: Bacteroides sp. (assembly GCA_036724805.1). Classification (GTDB taxonomy): domain Bacteria; phylum Bacteroidota; class Bacteroidia; order Bacteroidales; family Bacteroidaceae; genus Bacteroides. Next base: position 23,456 of record DAIMFE010000018.1, on the reverse strand, counting down.
ACACTATTATCATCCTCCTCGTTCATTAATACTCCTTTCTTTTCGAAGCAGTAAACCAATGTTACATTAAAGAAAGGAGCCAACGCTTTTGCTGTTTCTCCCGCAATTGTGTCGGCGTTTGTGTTGAGCATGTTCCCTTTTCCATCGTGTGTAAGCGGCGCCATTACAGGAACAATATCCTTTTTAATTAAGTCGGCAAGTATAGCTCCGTTCACTTTTTCAACATCGCCCACAAATCCGTAGTCAATATCTTTAACCGGTCGTTTAACCGATCGGATAACATCCATATCCGTTCCGGTGAGCCCCAGCGCGTTTATCCTTCGCGCTTGTAGCTTGGCAACAATGTTTTTGTTTACCAAACCACCATATACCATGGTTACTACTTTTAATGTTTCTTCATCCGTAATCCGCCGTCCGTTTACCATCCGGCTCTCTATTCCCAAACGCGCGGCAATGGCGGTAGCAGATCTTCCCCCCCCATGAACCAGTATTTTGTAACCGTTTATTAATGCAAAATCGTCTAATAGTTTACTCAGAGACGAGGCTTCTTCAACGATTTTACCCCCTACTTTTATAAGAGTCAGGTCTTCTTTCATTGTTCTAAATAGGTGTAGCCGTACAATCCCGAACGGTAATTGGATAAAAATTCCTTTCCTTCCTCCAATGAAATCTTTCCTTCTTTAACCGATTTGGTTACCCAGGTTTCCAGTGTGCGAACCATTTTCTTTGGGCTATATTGCACGTATTCCAGTACCTCGGCAACGGTTTCGCCATCAATAACCTGATCAATGCTATAACCTTTGTCATTCACTGTGATATGAACGGCATTGGTATCTCCAAAGAGATTATGCATATCTCCCAGAATTTCCTGATAGGCACCCACAAGAAAAACAGCCATAAAATAGGTTTCTTTGGATTTTAGGCTATGTACGGGAAGATAATGTGATACGTTTTTTGTGGAGATGAAATTGGCAATTTTGCCATCCGAATCACATGTGATATCCTGTAACGTTGCTGTGCGATCCGGGCGCTCATCCAACCGATGTATAGGCATAATGGGAAATATCTGGTCGATAGCCCATGAATCCGGCAATGATTGAAACAACGAAAAGTTGCAAAAATACTTGTCGGCCAATAGCTTAGATAATCCCTTGAACTCATCGGGAACATGTTTAAGTCCGGAGGCAATCTGATTAATTTCTCGGGTGATGGACCAGTACAGGCGCTCAATCTGCGCGCGGGTACGTAAATCTACAATTCCGTGACTAAATAAGTCGAGGCCTTCTTCTCGTATTTGCTGGGCATCGTGCCAGGCTTCAACCATTTTATTTTGATTCAGCGAATCCCATATTGCATACAGCTCCCGCACCAGTTCATGATCATCTGCTTTTATTTCTTCATCATCGCACCATTCGGGGAGTGTGGCCGATTCAAGCACTTCAAAAATCAGTACAGAGTGATGAGCAGTGAGGGCTCTTCCGCTTTCGGTTATTATATTGGGGTGCGGTATTCCGTTCTTGTCGCTGGCATCCACCAATGTTGAGATAGAGTCGTTTACATATTCCTGAATAGAATAATTTACACTGCTCTGGCTGCTCGATGATCGGGTGCCATCGTAATCAACGCCCAGCCCCCCGCCAATGTCTACAAATTGCACATCGAAGCCCATGTTATGTAGCTGTACATAGAATTGTGACGCTTCGCGCAAAGCGGTTTTAATGCGCCGTATCTTGGTTACCTGGCTGCCAATATGAAAATGAATAAGCCGCAGGCAATCTTTCATGTCTTTCTTTTCGAGAAAGTCGAGCGCTTCGAGAAGTTCGCTCGAAGTAAGGCCGAACTTGCTGGCATCGCCACCCGAATCTTCCCACTTGCCACTGCCGGATGAAGCCAGTTTAATACGGATACCAATATTGGGCTGAACGTTTAATTGTTTCGCCATTTTGGCTATCAGTTTTAGTTCGTTCATCTTTTCGACCACAAGGAAGATGCGTTTGCCCATTTTTTGTGCCAGAAGGGCTAACTCAATATAGCTTTCGTCTTTGTATCCGTTGCATATAATAAGCGAGTCGGAGTCTGTGTTAATGGCTATTACGGCATGCAATTCGGGCTTAGAGCCGGCCTCCAAACCTAAATTGAATTTCTTTCCATGGCTTATTATTTCTTCAACCACAGGGCGCATCTGGTTCACCTTTATCGGGTAGATAATAAAATTCTGCCCTTTATAGTCATATTCTTCTGCCGCTTGCTCGAAACAGCGGGCCGTCTTTTCAATCCTACTATCGAGAATATCAGGAAATCGTAATAACATAGGAGAGGAAACATCACGCAACTGTAGTTCGTCTACCAGTTCCTTGAGATCAATCTCCACACCGTCTTTACGAGGAGTTACAACAACATGGCCTTTGTCATTGATTCCAAAATAAGAAGTTCCCCAACCGGTGATGTTATAAAGCTCTTCCGAGTCTTCGATTCGCCATTTTCTCATTTCTTTCTTTAAGCTGTTTTTATATAAATCGGAACACAAAGATACGTAATTTACTCTTAACTTTCAACTTTTCAACGCTAAAGCTTGCGCGAGTTTTTGGGCAGAAACATCAATCTGCTGGTGATTATCAAGTTTTTCCGCGTCATGAATATATTGAGCTTTTCTGTAATGAGAGATTCTTTCCTCCAGAGATTCTTCGATGAAAGCCAATAATTCTTCGTTGGTTTTGTTCGTTAAAAGAGGGCGCAAATGTTTGGCCACCACTAATCTTTGGAAGAGCGCGTTTGTTTGCACATCGAGAAAAACCGTTTTTCCATGTGCGTTCATGTAATCCATGTTATCAAAAAAGCAAGGCGTTCCGCCCCCTGTAGCAATTATCACATTTTCGAAGTCGGTCACTTCATGCAGCATTCTTTTTTCCAGTTCGCGAAATTTCGCTTCGCCCTTTTCTGCAAAAAGCTCATTAATGGTTTTATGGAATCGCTCCTCGATGTACCAGTCTAAATCAACAAACGTAAGGTTAAACATCTTCGAAAGCACTCTCCCTAATGTGGTTTTACCCGATCCCATATATCCTACTAAAAAAATGCGTTCCATGCCCTATCAGGTATATTATCTCATTATTAAAACTCTGTCATCCAACTCTTTAAACTCCTTATCACCGGGTTTGTCAACCGGAATACCGAAAGGCATCTGTGCAATTAGCTTCCAGCTGTCAGGCAACTTCCAGGTTTCCTTCACTTCGTTGTCAATCAATGGGTTATAATGCTGCAAGGATGCGCCAAACCCCCTATCTTCCAACAATGTCCAGGTAGCAAACTGGTGCATAGCCGAAGTTTGCAGCGACCACCCCTGGAAGTTATCGGCATAAAGCGGAAACGCCCCCTGAAGCTCTTTAACGATTGATTCGTCTTCAAAGAACAATACTGTTCCGTATCCGCTTTGAAAGCTTGTATTTATTTTGTTTTCTGTTTTAGGGAAAGCCTCCTTCGGTACTTCCTTTCTTAAGGTTTCTTTTACAATATCCCACAATTTGATGTGATTTTCTCCCAACAATAAAACAACGCGGGTAGTTTGTGAGTTAAATGCCGAAGGCACATATCTTACGATTTCCTTTACTAAATCTTCCAATTCCTTGTTCGTAACCGGCGATTCATTCTTTAATGCATAATAACTTCTGCGATAACGCATTGCTTCAATAAATGATTTTTCCATAATCTACAAGTTTAGTGTTGATAATCAATGTTTTTAACAACTATACTGAAAGCCGGGCGCAACAGAAAGTTTGCTTTTGATCTGCCGGAGCGCGCCTTATAGCATTCAAATATAAAGAAAGAATAGCTGAAAGAAAAATTATTAATACTTTTGTTCCCTAAATCGCAATAGATTAAATCTATTAAAAATGGCAAAACAGAAATATTACGTTGTGTGGGATGGGGTAGAGCCGGGTGTATATGATACCTGGGAAAAATGTCAATTACAGATAAAAGGATACGATAAGGCCAAATTTAAATCATTTAATACCAAGGGCGAAGCCGATGAAGCGTACGCGTCTTCTCCGTATGCCTACATAGGGAAGAATGCGGAAAAGGCGAAGGCGTCTGTGCCCGATTTTTACCCTCCGGGGGTTATTGATAACAGCCTGGCTGTTGATGCCGCATGCAGTGGTAATCCCGGGGCGATGGAATACAGGGGGGTACATGTGGCCAGCAAGCAGCAGCTTTTTCATTTTGGCCCGATGAAGGGAACTAACAATATCGGAGAGTTTTTGGCGCTGGTACATGGGCTTGCGCTTTTAAAGCAAAAAGGATTTGATATGCCTATGTATAGCGATAGTGTAACTGCCATGAGTTGGGTGAGGCAAAAGAAATGTAAAACTAAACTTCCACGCACGGCAGAAACAGAAGAACTGTTTAAGATAATTGAACGTGCCGAAAACTGGCTAAAATCGAATACATATACTACCCGGATCCTTAAGTGGGATACGAAGGCGTGGGGAGAAATACCGGCGGATTTCGGGAGGAAGGGATAAATACAAAAGGTTCATTAGAGCCTGAATGTCTTTACTCCTCTCTCCACACCGCATCGTGCGAATCATTGGAAAAGTTTTAATTTCCTTAATTTGGTAAACACAAAAGATTCTCATACTTTTGTAACCAATGTATAATGTTATATCACTTGGTTATGAATGAATATTTATCGTTATCGGAAGCAGCTGAATTATTGGGGAAAAACAAAGAAACCTTGAGGAGATGGGATAGGGAGGGTAAGCTTATGGCAGTTCGCGAACCCATGAGTAACTATCGCGTTTATCGTAGATCGGAGGTTGAATCCTTATTTGCCGATTTTTTGAACAATGAAAGAGTAACAGAGACAACCGATAACTATGTAAAACCGAATGCCGATTACCATGTATTAGAACTATTTGCCGGCGCCGGAGGATTGGCTATCGGATTAGAAAAATCGGGTATGAAATGCGTAGCATTGAATGAAATAGATAAATTTGCTTGCCAAACATTACGCAAAAATCGTCCCAACTGGAATGTTTTAGAAGGCGATATTAAAGATTTTGATTTTTCGGAATATCATAATAAAGTGGATGTAGTAACCGGTGGATTCCCTTGCCAGGCCTTTAGCTACGCGGGGAAAAAACTGGGCTTGGCAGATGCTCGCGGCACACTGTTTTATGAATTTGCAAGAGTTGTAAAACAAACAAACCCACCTATTTGCATTGGTGAAAATGTGAGAGGGTTGCTTAGTCACGATAAGGGTAGAACTTTGCAGGGTATGGTGTCTATATTGAACGAATTAGGATACAATGTTATGCCTGTGCAAATATTGAAAGCTGTTAATTTTAAGGTACCGCAAAAAAGAGAGAGGCTAATTTTAGTGGGTGTTCGGAAAGATATTACTACTAAATACGAGTATCCTAAGCCATACAAGCGGATATATACCTTGAGTGACGCCCTGAAAAAGGGCGGGCTGTACGATTGTAATGTTCCAAAATCTGATGGTGCGAAATATCCCAAACAAAAAAAGGAAATATTGGATTTAATCCCCCCTAAAGGGTATTGGCGAGATTTACCCGTAGAATTACAAAAAGAGTTTCTAGGCGGAAGTTATTATTTGGGCGGAGGAAAAACCGGAATAGCTCGCAGGATAGGTTGGGATGAACCCTGCCTAACATTAACTTGTAGCCCGGCTCAAAAACAAACAGAACGTTGCCATCCTGATGAAACTCGCCCTTTCACTGTTCGCGAATATGCCAGGATACAAACTTTTCCCGACGAATGGCAATTTCAAGGTTCTCAAGCTCAACAATACAAGCAAATAGGAAATGCTGTTCCTGTTAATTTAGGGCGAGAAGTTGGATACTCTATCGTTAAATTTCTCAATGAATACTATAGCCTCTCAAAGCCCCAATAATAGCAATAGTTTTCAAATGTGATTTGATCGAGAATGTCACGCCCCGACTTTTTTGTTTCAGTATTTATTTCGTCCAAAGCAGAATTTTCCTTTTCGGTTTGTTCTGCTTTTTGAGATTTCATATAATACTCAACAGCTTGTGGCAATGCTTTGTATAGCCGAAACAACGCATCTTCTTGTCCGGATAATAAAGCATAGAATTGATCTCCCGAAATTTTATACACACGACTATGGCTATACTCTTTTCCGTTGATTTCGCCCCGCCAAAGTTCATTAAAACTACTTTTTGCTAATACTTGTACGCAATAACATTTCGCTTTCTTATAGGTGTCGGCATATCGGGCTAATTTTTGAAATAAAGCCTCGGCCGAGCTGCTATTCATGGTATTGTGCTTATTTTTTATGTCGGCAAACAATGTGTCGTCTTTAGCCTTTATGTCAAAACCACTAAGATTTCCCACTTCAAAACCTTGTATGCCGCCCAATATCTGTTCGTGAAATGTGCCGATAGAATTGTTTATAGACTTATCTATTTGCCTCAATATTTCAGATTGAATCAAGGTCTCTTCATCTATATCGTTGAACTTAGCGTCAAAGGTAAGCTTGATTGTATCCACTTTGTTCTTATAGAAACTCTTTTTAGATGCATTGTTCTTGGCCCTAAGATAAGACTTGTGCAGATTTTCAATGCAACTTAGCAGATGCTCATCTGAGATGAAATTTACGTATTTGTTTGCCATATTTATTTTTTACGAACTATAAATGTATTACGAAACCTATGTTCACTATCGATAAAGTTCGCAAATATATTAAAAAAACAGCTCTCCACACCACAAACCCCACCTAATTTCACCGGCAAATTCAGCCGGAAAACGACCTCCATTTTGCCTCCGTTTTATCTCCGTTTTGCATCCATTTTGCATTCGTTTTGCAACAAAACGGTGTTTAGAAATGTTAAACACGAAAAATTATACACTTTTTAACAGCAACTTTTTTCTTGCCTAAAATCGCTACACTCCTCATTGCCAGCGAAATACTTACTTGTCTTCCGACCCCAAAAAGCAACGTTCGTTGAATTTAGTTATAGCATAAGAAAAGAACATATAAGAAAAGAACATAATAAAGAAAAAAAAGAAAAAGAAAAGAGCAAAATGTGCTGTTGCTGCTGCTGATTAATTTAGGCATTCGAAACAAATTTTGCACCCCACCCAAACGCAACGCGCAACCGGCCCCAATGCCACGTGCTAATTTCAAAACGCAACGTGCTGTTTGCCCCAATGCCACGTGCTGATTTCAAAATGCCACGTGCTAATTGCCCCAATGCCATGTGTGCTTATCCGGCAAGCAACATCATGCTCTTTTTTGAAAAATAATCCCTATATTTGCCCACTTATTAACCGGCTACCGATCGCGTTTTTGTCGTTTAAAACATTGCAATCGGTTTAAAAAAGCTAACTTCTTAACAATCTGTTGATAACGGATTAACAATCTGTTGATAACTTACCCTAAAAATAAAGTGGAATATTGTGGGTAGATGTGGGGAAATGTGTAACTTTACAGTCAGAATAATGCAATAAAGTAGAATATGTCCCATTTCATCGGAAGTGTTGATGCAAAGGCGGATACAAAAGGTCGGCTTTTTATCCCCGCGCAGTTTCGAAAGCAACTTCAAACGCTTGGCGAAGAGAAGTTGATTATGAAAAAAGACGTGTTTCAGAAATGCCTTACGCTATCCTCCGAAAGCGAGTGGGGTAAAGATTTGGCAGAATTGCAGGCAAAGTTAAACAAATGGAACGCGAAACATCAACTTATTTTGCGCCAATTTGTTAGTGATGTTGAAATTATTATTCCGGATAGCAACGGAAGAATACTGATACCCAAGCGGTATATGCAAATGGCGGAGATAGAAGCCGATGTAACATTCATTGGCGTATCTACCAAAATTGAAATATGGGCAAAAGGAAAAGAAAAAGAAACCTTTATGGAGCCCGAAGTGTTTGGTGCTGAATTGGAAAAGATAATGCAGAAGGATTTGATGGATTTGAACGATGAATGAAAACTATCACATACCGGTTCTTAAGAAAGAAAGTGTTGACGGATTGAATATTAATCCGGGCGGAACATATGTCGACGTTACTTTTGGCGGTGGTGGTCATTCTCGCGAAATATTATCCAAACTAGGCTCCAATGGCAGGCTGCTGGGGTTTGATCAGGATCAAGATGCAGAAAAAAACAGCGTGAATGATGAGCGGTTTACGTTTGTAAGAAGCAATTTTAAATATTTAACTAATTTTCTTCGTTATTACAACGTAGAAACGGTAGATGGCATATTGGCCGATCTGGGCGTTTCTTCGCACCATTTCGATGATAGCCAGCGAGGCTTCTCTTTTCGCTTCGATGGCAAACTGGATATGCGAATGAATAAAAAATCCGGATTAACAGCAGCCGATATCCTTAACGATTATAGCGAAAACAAACTGGCGGATATCTTTTACCTGTACGGCGAATTGAAGAATAGCCGTAAAATTGCAGCTGCAATTGTAAAAGCAAGAAGCTGGAAACGGATAATTACAATTGGAGAATTTCTTGAAATCATCGACCCCCTGTTTGGTAAAGAACGCCAAAAGAAAGAACTCGCAAAGGCCTTTCAAGCGTTAAGAATCGAAACCAACCAGGAAATGGAAGCGTTGAAAGAACTCCTCCAATCGGCAACTGAAGTCTTGAAACCAGGTGGGCGACTGGTGGTGATAACCTATCACTCTCTCGAAGACCGCCTGGTGAAGAATGTTATGAAAGCGGGAAACCCGGAAGGTGAGCAGGAAAAAGATTTTTTTGGAAGGTTATTAAGTCCATACACACTTATAAACAACAAAGTGATTATACCAACACCACAAGAACAGGAAGAAAACCCGCGATCGAGAAGTGCTAAATTAAGAATAGCTGAAAAGAAGTAACAAAATGATGGAAGAGAAGAAAGATGAAATGAAAAGGAAGAAATTGACTTCTCTGAAAAGTATCCTTGGGGGAGACATACTGGATAACGATTTCTTTCGCCGCCAAACCAAGCTATTGGTATTAATCATGGTTTTGATAATCTTCTATATTCATAACCGGTATGCAAGCCAGCAACAATTGTTGGAGATTGACAAACTGAAGAAAGAACTGGTGGATATCAAATACGATGCGTTAACTCGAAACTCGGAGCTGACGGAGAAAAGCCGCCAGTCTCAAATAGAAGAATATATACAAAGATCGAAAACAAAATTACAAACACCAACCAGTCCGCCTTACCTTGTGAGGTGAGTTTTTGAGTTTATAAAGATGGCTGCAAATAAGAAAAATATTATGAATCGTTACTTCGTTGTTATCCTCATTATGGGAGCCATCGGAGTTCTTATTGTGGTAAAGGCCGGAAAGATAATGTTTACCGAAAGGCACTACTGGAAGGAGGTTGCCGATAGGTTTGTGCGCGAAAATGTTACTGTTAAACCCAATCGGGGAAACATTCTTTCGTCAGACGGACGATTAATGGCCAGCTCGCTTCCCGAATATCGCATTTATATGGACTTTAAGGCCAGTGGGCATCAACAAGATGATAGTTTGCTGCTGGGCAACATGGATTCTATCTGCAACGGCCTCAATAAAATATTTCCCGATAGAAGTGCGAAGTACTTCAGAGAACATCTGCTGAAAGGCAAGAAAATAGGAAGCCGTAATTATCTTATTTATCCTAACCGCATATCGTATATTCAGTTTAAGGAGGTTAAAAGACTTCCTGTTTTCAGGTTAAACCGCTTCACCGGAGGGTTTCATGAGCAGGTTTATAACCAGCGCAAGAAACCTTTCGGATCATTGGCAACCCGTACTTTAGGTAATGTATATGCCGATACGGCTCAAGGCGCGCGCAGCGGTATAGAGCTGTCTTTCGATACCGTGCTGAAGGGGAGAAACGGTGTTACACGCAGGCAAAAGGTAAAAAACAAATACCTCAATATCACCGAAATTCCACCTGTTGACGGGTGCGATGTGGTAACTACCATCGATGTAGGCATGCAGGATATCTGCGAAAAGGCTTTGGTAGATAAGTTAATCGAAATAAATGCTACCGAGGGCGTTGTAGTGCTAATGGAGGTTGCCACCGGAGAGGTGAAAGCCATTGTAAACATGACCAAAGGCAGTGATGGCAAATACCGCGAAGTGCGAAACGCGGCCATTAGTAATATGATGGAGCCGGGTTCTACCTTCAAAACAGCTTCTATTATGGTGGCGCTGGAAGATGGCGTTATTACACCCAACGATATAGTAGATACGGGCAACGGTGTTAAGATGATGTACAAACGCCCGATGCGCGACCATAACTGGCGACGGGGGGGGTATCAAAAACTGGATGTAACACAGGTTTTAATGGTATCTTCTAACATTGGAGTTTCAAGTTTGATTGATAAACATTACCATAACCATCCCGAAAAATTTGTAGATGGATTGTATAAAATAGGCTTAAACCGCCCGCTTAATTTGCAAATACCGGGAGAAGGAATACCCAATATTCGTCACCCCAAAGACGGAAGGTGGTACAATACCGCACTGCCATGGATGAGCATAGGTTACGAAACGCAGATACCGCCCATAAATATGCTCACGTTTTATAATGCTATCGCCAACAACGGCGTTATGGTGAAGCCTAAATTTGTGAAAGGTATCTCCAAGAACGGAACCCTGATAGAAAGCTACCCAACGGAGGTTATTAATCCTTCTATCTGTTCGCAAAAAACACTTAACCAGATAAAGGTGATGCTGGAAAAGGTGGTTAGAGACGGATTGGCAAAACCGGCAGGATCCAAGCAATTTCCGGTAGCAGGCAAAACAGGAACTTCGCAGATTTCGCAGGGATCCGGTGGGTACAAACTAAATGGATTAAATTATTTGGTGAGCTTTGCAGGATATTTCCCTGCCGATAAACCACAATATAGCTGCATTGTGTCGATTCAAAAACCAAGTCAGCCGGCATCGGGGGGATTAATGGCGGGTAGCGTATTCGGTAAAATAGCCGAAAGGGTATATGCTAAGAATCTTGTACTGGATATGCGAGCCGCGATAGACAGTGCCTCGGTTATTATTCCCGAAGTGAAAACCGGCGAACTTGTAGAGGCTAAATATGTGCTTGATGAATTGAAGATAAATTCCGAAGCCGGATTCAGGATAAAAGGAAACAGCGAAATGTGGGGGCAGCCACATGTGGCAGCAGAATCGGTAATACTTGAAAATAAAGAGTTGAATGAGAATATTGTTCCTAATGTTATGGGCATGGGGGCAAAGGATGCGGTGTATCTACTTGAAAACAAAGGGCTTAAAGTACGATTGTTGGGGGTAGGGAAAGTAAGAAGGCAATCCATCGCCAACGGTGCAACCCTGCGGCGGGGACAAACAATAACGCTTCAATTACATTAATTATGAAGTTAAACGAGCTTATACGGAAAATTAAAGCATTGTCTATCATCGGTAATCCTGATATAGAGGTTACGGGGGTGGAGATCGACTCGCGAAAGGTGGAGCCGGGTTACATGTTTATGGCCATGAAGGGAACCCAAACCGATGGTCACGCGTATATTTCTACTGCGATAGCAGCCGGGGCAACCTCTGTATTATGCGAAACGTTACCCCAAGAAATAAATAACAACATAACCTATATACAAGTAGCTGATAGCGAGGATGCAACCGGAAAAATCGCTACTGTTTTCTATGGTGATCCATCGGCGAATATTGAATTGGTGGGCGTAACCGGAACCAACGGAAAAACCACTACGGCTACTTTGTTATATGATGTATTTCGGCATTTTGGTTATAAAACAGGATTAATATCTACGGTATGCAACTATATTGATGATGAGGCCATTCCTACCGAGCATACAACCCCCGATCCGATAACGCTCAACAAGTTGCTTGGGCGCATGGCAGAGGAGGGCTGTAAGTATGTATTCATGGAGGTAAGCTCGCATGCGATAGCGCAAAAGCGCATCAGCGGACTTAAATACGCGGGTGGCATTTTTACCAATCTCACCCGCGATCATATGGATTATCACGGAACAATGGAGAATTATCTAAAGGCAAAGAAGGCGTTTTTCGATGAGCTGCCCAAAACCTCTTTTAGTCTTACCAACCTTGATGATAAGAACGGATTGGTGATGACGCAGAATACCCGCTCTAAGGTTTATACCTATTCTTTGCGGGGGTTGAGCGATTTCAAGGGGCGCGTTCTCGAAACTCATTTCGATGGTATGTTTTTGGAGTTCAATAAAGGTGAAGTTTTTGCCCAATTCATCGGGAAATTTAATGCGTATAATCTTCTGGCGGTATTCGGCGCAGCGGTGCTACTGGGTAAAAAGGAGGAAGAAGTTCTTTTGGCTTTAAGCATCCTTCATCCCGTTGCCGGACGCTTCAACACCATTCGCTCGCCAAAAGGATTTATCGCCATTGTTGATTATGCCCATACGCCCGATGCATTGGCGAATGTGCTGAATGCCATTGAGGAGATTGTTCAAGACAAGGGTAAAATTATTACCGTAGTGGGTGCGGGGGGCGATCGCGACAAAGGCAAACGGCCTATCATGGCAAAAGAAGCTGCCCGCCTAAGCAATAGACTTATAATTACATCTGATAATCCCCGATTTGAAGAACCGGAGGAAATTATTAAAGATATGTTGGCCGGTTTAAACGATGAGGACCGCAAGAAAACATTATCCATTACCGACCGCCGGGAGGCCATTCGCACCGCTTGCATGTTGGCAGAACCGGGCGATATTATTCTTGTTGCAGGAAAAGGACACGAGAATTATCAGGATATAAAAGGCGTGAAACATCATTTTGATGATAAAGAAATATTAAAAGAGTTGGCAGCTGACAGTTGAGGGGTTGATAGTGTCAACTATCAACCCCCGGCCACCAACTGCCAACCAATAACTCTGTTATTATATGTTGTATTATTTTTTTCAGTGGCTCCAAGAGTTTGATTTCCCGGGTTCGGGTATATTTAACTACATCTCGTTCCGCGCGTTGATGGCGGTTATACTAGCATTGCTTATCTCCAGCATTTTTGGCGACAGGTTTATCAATCTGTTGAAACAAAAGCAAATAACCGAGACGCAGCGCGATGCGAGTATCGATCCGTTTAATACCGGAAAGATTGGAGTGCCAAGTATGGGAGGTGTTATAATAATTGTAGCTATACTTATACCTTCGCTACTGTTGGGCAAACTGGATAATATATACATGATTTTAATGCTTATCACCACTGTGTGGTTGGGCGCGTTAGGATTTGCTGATGATTACATAAAGATATTTAAGAAAGACAAAGAAGGATTACACGGTAAATTTAAGATTATCGGACAGGTGGGGCTGGGGCTTATTGTGGGTTTAACGCTTTATTTGAGCCCCGACATGGTAATCCGTGAAAATACAGAAATAAATAGGGGTGGAGTAGATGTTGTTGTTCATAAAAAGGACGATATCAAATCTACCAAAACAACCATTCCATTCTTTAAAAACAACAACCTCGATTATGCCGATATTGTTGGCTTTATGGGCGAATATTCGCAAGCTGCGGGTTGGATATTGTTTGTATTGGTAACCATCTTTGTGGTTGCGGCAGTATCAAACGGCGCCAACCTCAACGATGGAATGGATGGTATGGCAGCCGGCAACTCTGCCATTATAGGAATTGTTTTGGGAATACTGGCGTATGTATCCAGCCATACGGCATTTGCCAGTTACCTTAATATAATGTATATACCCGGCAGCGAAGAACTGGTAGTGTATATTTGTGCCTTTGTAGGGGCCTTAATCGGGTTTCTGTGGTACAATGCCTACCCCGCGCAGGTGTTTATGGGCGATACCGGAAGTTTAACAATTGGAGGTATTATAGCTGTATTTGCTATCATTATTCATAAGGAATTGTTGATTCCGATACTATGTGGTGTGTTCCTGGTAGAGAACCTTTCGGTTATACTTCAGGTACAGTATTTTAAAAGGGGAAAAAAGAAAGGTATAAAGCAACGCATCTTTAAGCGCACGCCTATACACGATCATTTCCGCACAACAATGGCGCAGTTAGATCCTAATTGCACCTATAAGTACACTAAGCCGGTTAATGTGTTTCATGAAGCGAAAATTACAGTACGCTTCTGGATTGTTACAATTGTACTGGCGGCTATTACGATTATAACGTTGAAGATTAGATAATACAGTTATAAGTTATAGCTTTAACTTATAGCTTAAAACTTAAAACTTAAAACTAAAATGCGAATAGTAATTTTAGGAGCAGGCGAAAGTGGGTCGGGAGCAGCAGTTCTTGCCAAAGTTAAAGGATTCGATACATTTGTGTCGGACATGTCTGTTATTAAAGAAAAGTATAAAGAGCTGTTGCATAAATACGATATACCCTGGGAAGAAGGTAAACATACCGAAGAATTAATACTCTGTGCGGATGAAGTAATCAAAAGTCCGGGTATTCCTAATGATGCGCCTGTTGTTAAAAAGTTGGTACAACAAGGAACGCCTATTATTTCCGAAATAGAATTTGCCGGGCGGTATACCGATGCCGAAATGATATGTATTACCGGAAGTAATGGCAAAACCACTACAACAAGCCTTATTTATCATATATTTAAAAGTGCCGGACTAAACGTGGGCTTGGCCGGTAACATTGGCAAAAGCCTTGCATTGCAGGTAGCCGAAGAGAATCATGATTACTACGTTATAGAGTTGAGCAGTTTTCAGCTTGATAACATGTATGATTTCCGTGCGCACACGGCCGTATTACTGAATATCACTCCCGATCATTTAGACAGGTACGACCATAATATGCAGAACTATGTGAACGCTAAATTCCGTATCACCCAAAATCAAACTTCGGAAGACGCATTTATTTTCTGGAATGATGACCCGATTATAAAAGAAGAACTCGATAAGCATGGAATCCGCGCTCATCTTTATCCTTTCTCGGCAGTGAAAGAAGAAGGCGCGATTGCTTATGTAGAAGATCATGAGTTGAAGATAAACGCGCCGATTGCCTTCAATATGGAACAGGAAATGTTGGCGCTTAACGGAACGCACAACCTGTATAATTCGCTGGCAGCCGGTATTTCGGCAAACTTGGCAGGAATCGATAAAGAAAATATACGTAAGGCCCTTTCCGACTTTAATGGCGTTGAACATCGGTTGGAGAAGGTTGCGAAAGTACGTGGAATAGCGTTTATCAATGATTCTAAAGCAACCAATGTTAACTCGTGCTGGTATGCGTTGCAAAGTATGACAACCAAAACCATCCTTATTCTAGGCGGTGTTGATAAAGGAAATGATTACAGAGAAATAGCCGATCTGGTGCGCAAGAAATGTTCCGGATTAGTGTTTATGGGAACAGACAATTCGAAATTGCACCGGTTCTTTGAAAATTTCGACTTGCCAATAGTGGATGTGCTAAGTATGAAAGATGCGGTTGACGCAGCCTATCGTATGGCTCAAAAAGGCGAAACAGTTTTGTTGAGCCCTTGTTGCGCCAGTTTCGACCTCTTTACGAATTACGAAGACAGAGGTGAGCAGTTTAAACAATATGTAAGAAAACTTTAGTTGCTAGTATGGATTTTCTTAAAAGCTTATTTAAAGGAGACAGGGTAATATGGATTATATTCTTATTTCTTTGTGTTATTTCCATCATTGAGGTGTTCAGTGCCGCCAGCACGCTTACCTACAAATCGGGAAATCACTGGGAGCCCATTCGTCAGCATGTTATGTACCTGCTTGGCGGGGGTATTATAGTTGTTATCTTCCATTATATCCCTTATAAATGGTTCCAAATGTTTCCTCTTATACTTATTCCTCTTTCAATCTTTCTTTTAGGAATAACCACAATAACAGGAGTTGTTACAGGCGAACGCATTAATGGCGCTGCTCGTTTTACCTCTTTACTGGGTTTCCAATTTCAGCCTTCGGAGTTGGGTAAGATGGCTATCATCGTGTTTTCTGCCTTTGTTTTATCAAAGAAACAAACAGAAGAAGGAGCAAATCCTAAGGCATTTAATCAGATAATGATTGCTACGGCAATTATTTGCGGACTTATTGCCCCCGAAAATCTTTCGACCGCCTTATTGCTTTTTGGTGTTGTTGTATTGATGATGATCATAGGCCGGGTGCCCGGAAAGCAGTTATTGAAGCTCTTTGGTGGTATTTTGGTAGTGGGCGCCTTTGTTGGAACAATAATAGTTCTTACCCCAAACGATACAAAGTTGCCTTTCTTTCACCGCATCCCCACATGGAAAAACCGTATTGCCGACTTTATCCATCCGGAAGATGTTCCTGCTGCGAAATTTGATATCAATAACGATGCGCAGAAAGCACATGCCCGTATTGCCATAGCTAGCAGCAGTTTTACAGGGAAAGCTCCCGGCAATTCGATACAGAGAGATTTTCTTAGTCAGGCTTTTTCCGACTTTATTTATGCGATTATCATTGAAGAGCTCGGGCTGCTGGGAGGCGCGGCAGTGGTTATTCTCTATATATGGCTATTGGTGCGTGTGGGTAAAATAGCCAAGAAATGCAATCGAACCTTCCCCGCCTTTTTGGTAATGGGCATAGGGTTGATGCTTGTTTCGCAGGCATTGTTAAATATGATGGTTGCTGTGGGGCTGTTCCCCATTACGGGTCAGCCGTTGCCTTTAATAAGTAAGGGGGGTACCAGTACCTTCGTTAATTGTGCTTACATTGGCATGATATTGAGCGTGAGCCGATACACCAATCGCTTGGAGCAAGAGCAAGAAGCAGCCGAACAAAACGAAGAAGAACGTATGCAACAATTGGCCGAAGAAGCTGCCCGGGTGCAAGCATCGGAGCCAACAGCAATTATACTCAATGAAGATGAAGAATTACAATAGATAAGTATGGTGAAGGTTATAATCAGCGGAGGAGGCACAGGAGGGCATATATTCCCTGCCATATCCATTGCCAACGCGATCAGGGAAATGATTCCTGACGCGGCTATTCTTTTCGTAGGCGCGGAAGGAAGAATGGAGATGCAGCGCGTTCCCGATGCCGGATATGAGATCATCGGCCTGCCTGTGGCCGGTTTCAACAGAAAGAACCTGCTCAAGAATATACCCGTTGTTTATAAGTTGCTAAAAAGTCAGCTAAAAGCCCGCCGCATAATAAAAGAGTTTAAGCCCGATGTAGCTGTAGGAGTAGGAGGGTATGCCAGTGGCCCTATTCTTGAAGCAGCCGGCAGGATGGGCATACCTACACTTATTCAAGAACAGAACTCTTACGCGGGAGTAACGAATAAACTACTGGCAAAGAAAGCGGTAAAGATATGCGTTGCTTACGAAGGAATGGATCGGTTCTTTATGAAAGAAAAGATTATCCTTACAGGCAACCCTGTTCGTCAGGACCTGATAACCGCTGCGATAACACGCGAGGAAGCGCTTCAACAGTTTGGACTTCACCCCGATAAGAAAACAATTTTGATTCTTGGCGGAAGTCTCGGAGCGCGTACCCTCAACCGGTGTTTAATGGCTCGTTTAAACGATATAAGCAATTCGGATGTACAGTTCATCTGGCAAACCGGGAAAATATACCATCGGCAAGCCATAGATGCCGTAGAGGCGTTTGCGAATAACCCTCAATGCTCAACTTTCAACGCACAACTAAAAGTTGTTGACTTTATTAAAGACATGGCAAGCGCGTACAGAGCCGCCGATCTGATTATATCACGTGCCGGCGCGGGGTCTATCTCCGAATTCAGTATATTGGGGAAAGCTGTTATCTTGGTTCCATCGCCCAATGTAGCCGAAGATCATCAAACAAAGAATGCTATGGCATTGGTGCGCAAAGGCGCTGCGGTTTACGTGAAAGATTCTCAGGCAAATGATGTTTTAATATCCACAGCTTTAGAAATTATTCGCGATGAAAAGGCGCTGATTGCTTTACGCGAAAATATAACTAAAATGGCGTTGTTGGATTCTGCTAATAGCATTGCGAAAGAAGTAATAAAACTAACAAAGAAATAGAATGAATATTGAGGCTATAAAATCAGTTTATTTTGTGGGCGCAGGCGGCATAGGAATGAGCGCGCTTGTTAGGTACTTCCTGTCTAAAGGCAAAACAGTAGGCGGATACGACCGTACACCAACCCAACTAACTGAAAAGCTGAATGCCGAAGGCGCGATGATTCATTATGAAGATAACGTTAGTCTGATTCCACCCGCGTGCCTGGAGCAAGAAACCACTTTGGTGGTGTACACACCGGCCGTGCCGCAAACGCATACAGAGTTGGTTTTATTCCGCGAAAAAGGTTTCGAGATACAGAAAAGAGCACAGGTATTAGGTGGCATTACCCATTGGAGTAAAGGATTATGCGTTGCCGGAACACACGGTAAAACAACTACATCTGCCATGCTGGCTCATTTGCTGTATCAATCTCATGTGGGTTGTACTGCCTTTCTTGGTGGAATATCTAAAAACTATGAAACCAACTTGTTACTGTCCGAAGATAGTCCTTATACGGTAATCGAAGCCGATGAATTCGACCGTTCTTTCCATTGGCTGTCGCCCTATATGTCGGTAGTTACCTCTACCGATCCCGATCATTTGGATGTTTATGGTACAAAGCAGGCCTATATGGAGAGCTTTGAAAAGTACACTTCACTTATTCAACCCGGTGGTTGCTTGTTAATGAGAAAAGGAATATCCCTGCAACCCAAGGTTAAGGAAGATGTAAAAGTGTATACCTATTCTCGCGATGAAGGAGATTTTCACGCGGAAAACGTTCGTATCGGCAATGGAGAAATAATGATCGACTTTGTTACCCCGGATACTTGCATCCGCGCTATTAGGCTTGGGGTACCGATAAGTATAAATATTGAGAACGGAGTTGCCGCCATGGCAATTGCTTTGCTTAGCGGTGCTACCCCCGAAGAAGTGAAGCGGGGAATGGAAAGTTTTCGGGGAGTAGATCGCCGGTTCGACTTTAAAATAAAGACTAACGAGCTGGTGTTTCTTAGCGATTACGCTCATCATCCTTCGGAAATCACCCAGAGTATCCGTTCGCTGCGCGAGTTATACAATGGCAGAAAGATAACAGTTGTTTTCCAACCCCATCTGTATAGCCGTACAAACGATTTCTATAAAGAATTCGCCGATAGTCTCTCACTGGCGGATGAAGTTATTTTACTGGATATCTACCCGGCGCGCGAATTGCCGATTCCGGGAGTAACCAGCGAATTAATCTATCAAAACCTTCGTCCGGATATAGAAAAAAGTCTTTGCACCAAGCAAGAACTAGTAAACAGGTTACAGTTGAAACAATTGGATGTACTGATTACCCTCGGTGCAGGCGATATTGAAGACTGTGTGCCTGCCATAACCCAAATGCTCGAAAGCCGATGATAAAGAAAGTAATATTCTTAACGGGCGTGTTTCTTCTTATTGGTTATCTGTTGATAGCCATTACAGCATTCAATGTTCAACCTGTGGGAATGGTTTGTAAAGACATTGAAGTAGTGCTGAAGGATTCCATTCAATCCGGATTTATTACAAGAACGGAGGTAACCTCCCTTCTTATGAAAAAAAAACAGTATCCGGTGGGTAAATCTATGGAAAGCGTTCTTTGCAGGGCGTTGGAAGACTCGCTTCAGAAACATCCGTTGATAGATGAAATAGAGTGCTACAAGACACCGTACGGTAATGTTGTGATTGAAATAAAACAACGTATACCCATGCTTCGCGTTATGAATAACAAAGGAGAAAATTATTATATTGATAATAAAGGGGAGATTATGCCTCCCGAGGCCAAATACATTGCCCATTTGGCCATTGTTACCGGAACTGTAGATAGGACATTTGCGAAAAAAGAGTTGTACGACTTTGCCCGTTTCTTGCATGATAATCCTTTTTGGGCGGCGCAAATCGAACAGATAAATGTTTTATCTACAAAGGAAATCGAACTGGTGCCCCGCGTTGGCGACCATATTATATTTCTTGGCAAGATGAAGGACTTTGAGAATAAACTACAGCGCTTAAGAGAGTTCTATAAAAAAGCACTCAATAAAGTGGGCTGGAACAAATATGAAAGAATTAATCTGGAGTTTAGCAATCAGATTATTTGTACAAAAAGGGAATGAAGTGAGAAGTAAGAATAACTTAAAAATTGAAATATGGCAGATTTTATTGCAGCAATCGAATTAGGCTCATCGAAGATATACGGCATTGTGGGTCAGCGGCAAGAAGACGGCAGTATAAAACTCCTTGCTCAAGCAATTGAGGAGTCGTCTAGCTTTATACGGAAAGGAGTAGTGTTAAATCTGGATAAAACAGCAAATGCCATTAAGTCTGTTATTTCTTCGCTAGAAAAGCAATTAGACGGCGGATATGGCATTGGGAAAGTATATATAGGTATCAGCGGACAATCACTCCATTCAAAGAAGAATGAAGTTCATCGTCATCTGGATGAGGAAATCATTATTTCTCAGAAACTGGTTGATCAGATGAGTGATGAGAACCGCGCGACCATAATGCCTGCCGATCTTGAGATACTGGATGTTGAACCGCAGGAGTTCAAAATAGGGATTAACATTGAAGCCGATCCCGTAGGAGTTGCCGGAAAAGATATCGAAGGTAGTTTCTTGAATATCGTTGCCCGCACTTCTGTTAAGAAAAAGCTCGAAAACAGTTTCGAACTGGCTAAGGTTAGCATTGCAGATGTACTTATCGCACCCATCAGAACCGCGAAAGCAGTTTTAACCGAAGCCGAAATGCGCTCGGGTTGTGCTTTGATTGATTTTGGTGCCGATACCACTACTGTATCTCTTTACAAAGGAAACAAACTTCGTTTTCTTTCTGTAATACCGTTGGGGGGCAGCAATATTACGCATGACATTACTTCGCTTCAAATGGAAGAGGAAGAAGCCGAGCTGCTTAAAATACAGTATGGGACGGCAATATACGAGGAAGAAGCCGAAGAAGGCAGAGAAACGGTTATCCAGTTGGAAGATGGTAGCCGCACTATTGAACTAAAGAGACTAAATGATATAATAGAAGCGCGTGTCGAAGAAATCGTTGCTAATATATGGAATCAGATAGAATATTCCGGTTATCAAGACAGGATACTTTCGGGGCTTGTTATTACCGGTGGCGGTGCTAACTTGAGGAATCTTGATGAACTCTTACGCAAGAAGACTAATGTCCATAAGGTAAGAACAGCCAAGTTTGTACGGGTAGACATTAAGACCGATGGCACAGTGGTACTTGAAAAGGACGGCTCAGAGTGTGCCATAATGGGACTACTGTCATCGGGTACCGAAAATTGCCGCCGGGAAATTGTAAAACCGGTGTACGAGAGACCGGTAGGAAGGCCGGTTGAAACGCCTAACACAGCCGGCACCACGGGTGGCCTGTTTGGTGATGAAGAGTTTGGACCTGTTCAGGAACAGCCGGTCAAACCTAAAGTAAAGAAATCTAGTAAGAACTGGTTGGTGAAAACAATTAAAACGATATCGAATGCATCGGAAGGTCTATTCTCCGATGATTCGATGAAATAAGGAATAGAGGAGTGAGGTAACTTTACCTCACTCTACCTCACTCAAAAACTTAATTATATGACAGAAAAGTTAGCTGACTTTGATTTCCCGACCGATTCTCCCAAGATCATTAAAGTGATTGGAGTAGGCGGTGGTGGTGGCAACGCTGTCAACCACATGTATAGGGAAGGCATACACGATGTTACTTTCGTAGTATGCAATACGGATAATCAGGCATTGAAAGATTCACCGGTACCGATGAAACTTCAATTAGGTCGTTCTATTACCGAAGGATTAGGCGCCGGCAACCGGCCCGAGATTGCCTCCCAGGCTGCCGAAGAAAGTTATGATGAAATCCATGAGGTACTGAATGATGGTACTAAGATGGTATTTATTACAGCAGGAATGGGCGGTGGAACCGGAACAGGTGCTGCTCCGGTTATTGCTAAGATTGCCAAAGAAATGGAGATTCTTACCGTTGGTATTGTAACCATTCCTTTCCGGTTTGAAGGTGAAAAGAAAATTATTCAGGCCTTAGACGGTGTGGAGCGCATTAGCGAACATGTAGATGCTCTTTTGGTAATCAATAACGAACGACTTCGTGATATTTATTCCGACCTTACTTTTATGAATGCATTCGGTAAGGCCGATGATACCCTTTCTATAGCAGCGAAAAGTATTGCCGAGATTATCACTACCCGAGGCAAGGTAAACCTCGACTTTGCCGATGTAAAGACAATCCTCAAAAATGGTGGCGTTGCCATAATGAGTACAGGGTTTGCCGAAGGTGAAAACCGTGTAAGCAAAGCTATAGACGATGCCTTGCATTCTCCGTTATTGAATAATAATGATATATTCAATGCTAAGAAGGTTATGCTCAATGTTTCTTTCTGTAGTAATTCGGAACTTATGATGGAAGAAATGAACGAGGTACACGAGTTTATGAGCAAATTTCATGAAGATGTTGAGGTGATATGGGGAGCTGCCGAAGATAATTCTCTTGGCCAAAAAGTTAAGATTACAGTATTGGCAACCGGCTTTGGTATAGAAAATGTGCCCGGAAGAGAAGAAATTATAAGGTATCGCACCCAGGAAGAAGAAGAGAAACAATTGCGTTTGGAAGAGGAAAAAGAAAAGAACAAAGAACGTATCATCAAGGCTTATGGCAGTGATAGAGCAGGATTTGGTCAGAACCAATTACGCAAACGCCGTCAGATCTTCTTGTTCTCTCTCGATGATCTGGATAATGATGATATAATCGCCATGGTGGAGGAAACTCCTACATATATGCGCGATAAAACCACGCTTAGCAAGATCAAGGATAAGGCAAAAATAGGATTCTCTCAACAAGACAGTAGCAATATTAATTTTGGTGGAGTAATTACTTTTTAGTTGACAGTTGCGATGCGGATACAACGACTTATAACTCATAAACTTATAACTCATAAACTTAAATGGATTTATTTGATAAAGTCAGCGAAGACATTAAAAACGCAATGAAGGCAAAAGATAGAGTTGCCCTCGAAACCCTTAGAAACATAAAGAAGTACTTTCTCGAAGCTAAAACCGCTCCGGGCGCTAATGATGAATTAGCGGATGATGCTGCGCTTAAAATCATCCAGAAACTTGTAAAACAAGGCAAAGATGCTGCCGAAGTATATCAGGGACAAGGTCGTCAGGATCTGGCAGAAGCAGAACTGGCACAGGTAAAAGTAATGGAAGCATATCTTCCCAAGCAAATGTCTCCTGAAGAATTAGAAGCAGCCCTAAAAGAAATCATTGCAGAAACAGGCGCATCCGGTGCTAAAGATATGGGTAAAGTTATGGGAGCCGCCAGTAAGAAACTCGCGGGACTTGCCGAAGGTCGCGCAATTTCGGCTAAAGTAAAAGAGCTATTAGGCTAAAGACTGTCAAAAGTCCTCCCCCGGCTTCGGCATCAAAAGTCCTCCTCCGCCCTTCGGGCACCTCCTCCAAAGGAGGAGGTG
>DAIMFE010000017.1:0-40435 GCA_036724805.1 Bacteroides sp. | reverse complement strand
TAGAGATACAGAGTTTATGAAATAGAGTAAAAAACTTTGTACCTGTGTGTGCGGAGAAAAAATGTCGCACCAATACCGTGTGGGGCTACATGATTGTGCTGAAACATATCGTTTCCATATCGCGGAACGATGGGACGTCTGCCGTTCAATCCTTTTGCAGGGTATATCAACTCAGTAACGCTCGTCAAGGGAAAGTCTTGGAATATGTAGGGGAACTCTATTCGGAGGAACACAAGCGGAAGCTCAAGACCGAAAAGGCAGGGATTCAAGTGCTGAAAGACCCGATGGACGGGATGAAAAATGTTCTTGCTATTGATCGGAAGCCCATTGGCGAGTTGTTCAAGGAGCAATTCGACAAGCTAAGGCAGAACATACACCGACCTATGCAGTAGCAAAGGCGAAACATATGAATAATTAGCTGTACCATAATCACTAAATTTGAGTCAGTCAAATTATTGGCTTTCTATGGCGCATAAACAAAATAAAAGCAGTAAATTTGCCAAATAATGACAATTTGCTAAATGCTGTATATGTTATTTGCTCAAAGGATTAAAACTGCAAGAGAAGAAAAAGGACTATCGCAGAAGCAATTAGCTTCTGTCCTTGATATTGATGTATCTATGTACTGTAGAATTGAACGTGGAGACAGGCATGCTAAAAGGGAGCAAGTAATCCAACTTTCTCGCATTTTTGATATTGAACAAGACGAATTATTAACTCTTTGGATTGCTGATAAAATTTGCTCAGTAATAGATGGAGAGAAAGACATTGTATCCAAGGCATTATATATAAGATATGAACTATATAGATTTACGTTCTCTCATTAGAGAGAATACAAATTTGGATTTTAAGATAGCAAGTAAGAATCTGCAAAATATTTTATTTAATCTAAGTAGGACAGATGTCTTGCCCTTGATAACGGAAATTAGCATTATTCCTGAAGACATCGGACATGATTCATCTGAAGAAAAACTGTATACGAAAGTTTCGGATATCTTATTTGCCAAAGCACTTAAAGAAATGAATTTTGAAGTTACGGTTTTAAGCGAACGGTCTAATTGTGCAGATATTATAGCGCAAAGTAGATATCATAATTATTCTTTGGTTGGAGATGCAAAAGCGTTTAGACTCAGTCGTACTACTAAGAATCCGAAAGATTTTAAAGTAGATTCAATGGTTCATTGGAGAGAGGATAATGATTTTTCTGTATTGGCGTGCCCTTACTACCAATATCCGAAAAATAATAGCCAGATTTATCGTTCTGCACTTCAAGAAAATGTGTCGCTATTCTCTTGGGAGTATCTCTATATTATTATTACTGAAAACATTCACGAAAGTGAAGATGTTGATTTGCGAGAGCTGTGGAATCAAAGCTACAATATTATGCAGCAAACCAATATGGCGGATGCAAATAAATGTTTTATCCAACGACAAGATGTCAATATAAGAGAGATTATAGGATTGACAGAAGAACAGTTTGGCGACCATTTTAATAACATAAAAAGTTCTATCGTTTATAGAGGTAATGAAGAAATCCGCTATTATGAATCAGAGATTGCTAGAATCCAGCAATTAAATAGGGAAGACGCTATCAGAGAACTTCTTGTATCTATGAAATTAGACTCTAAGATTGAAACGATTAGAAAATTTATAAATCAAGTGCAAAGATGATTACTGATTATATAAATAAGATTGCAAATGGGAATTGTGTGGATATAATGAAGATTATGCCCAGCAATTCTATCGATATGTGTATCACATCTCCACCATATGACAATTTGAGAACATATAAAGGTTTTATTTTTCCGTTTGATGATATAGTAAAACAACTATTCAGAATTATAAAAGACGGAGGAATTGTTGTATGGATTGTTTGCGATGCAACAATAAATGGAAGTGAAACTTGTACTAGCTTTAAGCAAGCTATGAATTTTGTTAATGCAGGGTTTAAATTGCATGATACTATGATATTTAGAAAAACAAACCCTGTACCACAAATATATAGAAAACGATATAATAATGAGTTTGAATATATGTTTGTGTTCTCAAAAGGTTCAGTCGCAACGCACCACGCGTTGAAAATGCCTTGCCTACATGGAGGACTGGAATTAAAAGGTACTACTTATAAAAATTATTCTAAAGGAGAGCAAAAACGCGGCAAACTAGCTAATCCTGTAAAATTAGAGAAAATTAAAGGGAATATATGGGAATATGTTGTGGGGAAAAAAGCGGTTGATCAAGAAGCCAAAAAACACCCTGCTCCCTTTCCTTATGATTTAGCCAAAGATCATATTCTTTCTTGGAGTAATGAAAATGATATAGTACTTGACCCTATGTGTGGTAGTGGAACATCTTGCGTAGCGGCATTTGACAATAATCGTAGATTTATTGGCATTGATATTTGTACAGAATATTGTGATTTGGCTAAAGAAAGAATAGAAAAGCATATACGTGATGTGGGGGTGTTTAGTTCTCTTGATTTGGCTGTAAATTTATAGAAGCAAAAGATATGGAAAAAAATCTTACTACAGATATTGAAAGTATTATCAGAGAATTAAATATAGCTAAAGAGGGTGTGTTATATCCTTTTTATAAAGCTGTGGTCAATTTTATTCAAGCTATTGATGAACGTAAAAATTGTTCTGGCAGAAAATAAGTGTCTATATAGTATAATTCAAAATCCTTAAACGTGAAATCAGACATTGAAATAGCCAGAAGTATTGAGCTAAAGAGAGTAAAACAAGTTGCAGATGCTGCAGGTATTCCAAGAGATGAAATAGAAAATTATGGCCGCTATATTGCTAAAGTACCTGTTCGGTTGATTGATGAAGAAAAAGTAGCACAAAGTAATCTGATTTTGGTTACTGCTATTACCCCTACAAAAGCCGGTATAGGTAAAACAACCGTGTCTATCGGTTTAACGCTGGGATTAAACAAAATAGGTAAAAATGCTTTTGTAGCGCTGCGCGAACCTTCTTTAGGACCCTGTTTTGGTATGAAAGGGGGGGCAGCAGGTGGCGGATACGCTCAGGTTCTTCCTATGGAAAAAATCAAT
Source organism: Bacteroides sp. (assembly GCA_036724805.1). GTDB lineage: Bacteria > Bacteroidota > Bacteroidia > Bacteroidales > Bacteroidaceae > Bacteroides. The sequence goes on along the minus strand of DAIMFE010000017.1, from coordinate 37,380 downwards.
CTGCATTTCACCGGAGATTTTCATGCGATCACCTCTGCTCATAATATGATTTCGGCTCTCTTGGATAATTACCTCTACCAAAACAAGGAGACTTGCTTCGGGCTGAAAGAAATTCTCTGGAAGAGAGTTCTTGATATTAACGACCGTTCTTTGCGTAGCATCGTTACCGGACTTGGACCTAAAACAAACGGAATAACTCAGCAATCGAGCTTTGATATAACTCCTGCTTCTGAAATAATGGCTATTCTTTGTTTGGCGCAGAACGAAGAAGATTTGCGCAGAAGAATAGAAGATATTCTTTTAGGTTTTACTTATGAGGGCAAACCCTTTACTGTTAAAGATCTTGGAGTAGCAGGCGCAATTACCGTATTGTTGAAAGATGCTATCCATCCAAACCTGGTTCAAACAACAGAAAATACACCGGCTTTTGTTCATGGAGGGCCGTTTGCCAATATCGCACATGGGTGCAACTCTATTATGGCAACTAAAATGGCCATGACTTATGGGGATTATGTAATTACGGAAGCAGGATTTGGGGCAGATCTGGGGGCAGAGAAGTTTTATAACATCAAATGCCGAAAATCCGGTTTACAACCCAAACTTACTGTTATTGTAGCTACGCTTCAAGGATTAAAAATGCATGGGGATGTAAGTATAGAAGAAATTAAAAAGCCAAATGCCAACGGTATAAGGAAAGGGCTTGAGAATCTTGATAAGCATATACAAAACATCCAAAGTTTTGAACAAACGGTTGTAGTCGCTTTTAATAAATATGCAGGAGATACAGAAGAAGAAATTGATATTGTACGCCGGCATTGCAATGAAATAGGTGTGGGGTTTGCGGTTAATAACGCTTTTGTCGAAGGGGGAGAAGGTGCTATTGAATTAGCCAATTTAGTTGTAGAGACGATTGAAAACAAACCTTCCCAACCATTGAAATTTACTTATGACGAAAATGATAGTGTAACTGATAAGATAGAGAAGATTGCTACCAACATATACGGAGCGGCTGAAATAACGTATAGTCCGGATGCCAGAAAGACTATTAAGCTGATCGAAAAGATGGGCATATCCAATTATCCGGTTTGTATAGCAAAAACACAATATTCATTCTCTGCCGATCCGAAACAATATGGTGTTGCCAAAAATTTTGAAATACATATACGTAATATAGTCATCAACAATGGTGCGGCGATGATAGTGGCTGTCGCGGGAGATATTCTTCGTATGCCGGGATTACCAAAAGAACCTCAGGCGCTTCATATTGATATTGTAGAGGGTAATATAGAAGGATTGAGTTGAATTTATTGAATATATTTGGCTGATACTAAACTCCCCTCTCCGCCCTTCGGGCACCTCTCCCCTCAAGGGAGAGGAGTTGCCATGCGGCATTGTAACTTTCAACTAAACTAAAGTCTGTCCCGCTTGCAAGCTTAGCATCTGTTTTGGAACAGAAGCTTGTATCTCTTTTATTAATATTTCCAATAAACTATTCCGCACATAATTCTTATGATGAATCAACCGGATCTGGCGGGTAGGTTTTGGAATAGCAAACGGACGAATATATTCATGTTGTTCTGTAGTTAGCTGCATAGCAGCCAGTTCGGGGATGAATGTTAGTCCATGTCCGCTTTCAACCATTCTCATGAAAGTTTCGAGGCTTCCCAGGTTGTATCTGATCTGATTTACTTTTACCGATTCCAATTGGCAGTATCGCAATAACTGATCGCGAAAGCAATGCCCTTGGTCTAATAACCAAAGATGGTGTGTATTAACTTCCAATGTTTTGATTAACTGACTCTTAAATACCGGTTCTCTTTTAGAAACATATCCCAAAAATTCTTCATAGAACAGGAAATCTTCATTTATATTCAAATCTTCCGGATGGGTAGCAGTTATAGCAGCATCAATCTCATCAGATAGTAGTCCTTGTTCGATTTGATGTGTTTGTCTTTCCATTACCCGAATATCAATATCGGGATATTTTTCTACAAACTGCGGGAAGAAACGCGGAAGAAGATAAGGAGCAATGGTGGGCAACACTGCCAATCGAAGTATACCCGAAAGGGTGAATTTCTCTTCATGAACAATTTCTTTTACTTGCGATACCTGTAACTGTATCTGCTTAGCCTGCTTTAGGATTTTAATTCCTATAGCCGTAGGAGTAACCGGCTGAACATGGCGGTCGAAGAGTTTTACCCCAAGTTCGTCTTCCAGTTTTTGCACCATTGCACTTAACGTAGGCTGAGTAACGCCACAGTGTTCTGCAGCCTTGGCAAAATGACGGTATTTGTCGACTGCCAAAATGTATTCCAATTGTTGTATTGTCATTTTCTATATTATGTTAATGCAAATATAGCCTTCATCTATACAAAGATATATTTTTTTCTGGGTTTCGCACATTTAATTGTTTTTTTTGTTATATAATAAAAGGAGTGAAGGATGCGATACCTCCTTTACCTCCTGGCGAAGCGATACCTTCTTCTAAACCAACATTCATGGAAATATTGTATTCTTTATCCATTCTAATTATAGCAGCTACACTCTTTGCGTATATAAATGCGCGTTTCATGAAATTGCCTTCTACTATTGGGATTATGGTAATTACAATCATCTTTTCCGTATCTCTGGTGATTATTGGAAGGATTAATCCAAAGCCATTAAACGAGGTATATGCAGTTATCAGGGAAATAAATTTCACTCAGCTTTTAATGGGAGGAATGCTTTATTTCCTTCTGTTTGCCGGGGCAGTACAGATAGATATCAAAGATCTGAAAGAACAAAAGAGATCTATTATTGTGTTTTCCAGTTTAAGTGTGATAATCTCTACTTTTGTAGTAGGCTTTGCCCTTTATTTTCTTCTTAAACTGATATTACCTTTATTAGGTGCGGATTTGGAAGCGCCGTTAATCTACTGCTTATTATTTGGTGCGTTAATTTCTCCAACAGATGCGGTTGCCGTATTGAGTATATTGAAAGAAGCAAAAGTATCAAAAGCCCTGGAAACAAAGGTAACCGGAGAAGCACTTTTTAATGATGGTATTGCGGTAATCCTTTTTACTGTATTATATAGTATAGCGCAAGGTACCGAACAAATTGTTGATATAACACTTGCTTCTGTATCATGGTTGCTTGTTAAAGAAATAATAGGTGCGTTTGTTGTAGGAATAATGCTGGGATACATTGGGGTATATACCATACGTACGGCATCCGATAATAAATTAAGTATCCTCATAACACTGTCAATTGTTATTGGTGGTTACATGATTTCTCAGTTTATGGAAATATCAGGACCACTAACAATGGTTACAGCAGGTATTATAATCGGTAATTTAGGAAAGAAATATACAAACGAGAAGCATACGGAATTTAGTTTTATCAAAACATTCTGGGAGTTGATAGATGAAATATTTAATGCAATTCTTTTCTTATTGATTGGATTCGAAATATTACTAATACCCAATTTGCGCAATTACTGGATTGTAGGTATTCTTTCGATTTTTGTAGTTCTGTTAGCGCGTTATATTTCAATAAAGATACCAACGGTGATCATTCCTTTCCGTGAAAAGTTCAGTAAGGGTACTTTCTTTATTCTTGTTTGGGGAGGATTACGGGGAGGTGTTTCCATAGCACTGGCTCTTTCATTGACCGATAGTCCGTATAGGGATACAATGATTGCCGTAACCTATTTTGTTGTAGTATTTTCCATTGTTGTACAGGGATTGAGTATTGGAAGAATAGCGGGGAGGATAAAATGTTGAAGCTATTCATAATTCTCTAATCATTCTTCTCGATTCTTCACGTATTTTCCTTGCCATTGAAGTATTAATATGTGTCTCTTTTTGCAACACTAACTTAGCCATTTCCTTACACTTAGAAGAATCTCTAAAGTCGGGCTCATTGTAAAGCTTAGCAAGAAGATAATAAGGTAACATGCGGTTAGGTACCAAATTGGTTGACTTTACAAAACATTTTTCAGCCTCTTTGTAATTACTTTCGAACAGATAATTCTTTCCCATAACAGTATGAATCATAGGATCATTACTCATTGCAGCAGCCTCTTTAAGTAATTTATTTGATTCATTATATTTCCCTAACTTATGCAAACAATAAGCATGTTCGTATAAAAACGCAGGTTTTTTATTTAAGTTACTGTATAGCTTTTCATACCCTTTATGAGCCGACTGATAGGCGCCAGCCTGAAACAAACGTTGCTGTTTGCCCCATTCTTTATAGGTGTAATATTCATTTGTTTTCCACCAATGAACTCCAAATAACCCGATTGTTACAGCCATTCCTGCCAACCAAATGCGTTCACGCCCCATAATGCAGGCAAATAGGATGAAAACGGCTGTTATGGTAAATGCCGGTATCTGCATAGGATTAGCAAAGAGCGAAAAGATGAGGATTGATACTACTCCCGCGCTTACACCGATTCTTTTATTTTTTACTCCCTGATGGATGCTAAGTATTAAGAATACCAATATACCCAGTACAATTGGAATACCCCATTCAATGGCTCCATGTAAATATTCATTTGAGGGATTTAGTGGATAATCCGCCAATCGTTTCTCCTCTTCGGAACAGGAATTGGTGGCGAAATAATATTCTTGTGCTTTGCCATATGAGTGGCCAAAGGTATTTGGCCCGTATCCTGTAAGAGGATGTTCGGAAATGGCTTTAAAAGCAATTTTAGTAAGGAATAATTGCTTTTGTGTTTCTTCTTTGTGAACGGTAAAAGCTACTAAAGCCAGTGTGATTATTGCAATTACTCTAATAGTAGAAAAAGCCAATACTTTTTTTTGATTAGTATGCCACATAACAAAAAGGAGTGATACAACCACTGTAAACCATGCGGCATATATGGTTGTGGTAAGAATAGACAGAGTTATAAGTATAAGAATTGTTAAAGAGGAGTAATATTTTATATTTCTGAAAAGTGATTTCCTTTCGTTTTTCAAATTCAGCCATTCATTTAAGCATACAGGATATATAACAGCCAAGTATCCGGCATACAATCTATCGTTATGGAAAGAACCTGATATGGGGAGAGATAAGACGAATTGTGCAATTCCCCATATAGCTTCTACTGCTGTAATTACAATCAAACTCCATACTATTATATTGTAATATTCTGTAGGGTGCTTATGCCTTTCGGGATACAGAAAGATGGCAAATAGAATGAAACTTGAATACAATATACCTGCCTGTGCAAGCCAATGCCACTGGCCCGCAACTTCACCTTCCGGTAATTCAGGATTGAATACCCACACTACACTGAATAGCAGGAGGGTAGCAAATATTTTTAGAGCTAGAGATATGCGGTAGCGTAATAAGGGATGTCTCATATAGTTCGTATTCAGCAAAGAATAACAAACTATCTATCTTATTGTTTAAAGTAGATAAAGTAGATAAAGCAGATAAAGGGGAGTAAATACTTTATAGCCTTTATAGCCTTTATTATCTTTATAACCTCTATTATTCCCTTTATCCCTAATTACCCCCTCCCTCATTCATTCGTTGTTGCTCCTTTATCAACTCCATGTTATCTTTAGCCGTCTTGATAAATTCCTTTACCATGTGGTTGTTTTTTAATGAATAGGGAGCGTCATTAATAATTTCTTCAATTTGTGGAGTTAATATTGGATATGGCAAACTTGTACCCAAAAGAATAAATACGTACGGACCAAGTACATTTTCACCATTATCAATGATGAAACTTTTTATCAGCGTAGTCATTTCCTTATTTAGAGCGGAGCTCGTATCTGATAATTCTGCCTTAACCTCATCAAGATCTCTTCCTTCTAAAATGAGACGAGCTTCCGAACGTTCTAACTCGTATAGTTTATTTTCAATTTCCTGTTTTTTATCCAGAAAGGTGTATAAGCGGTCGTTCATGTTGCTTCCCCTGGCAGATAGTTCGTTAAACGCAAGCGATATTTTGATTTTACCATTCTCCAGAACGAATGGCATAATGCTTTGATCGTCCAGATAAAGGTTAGCCATTACTATAGAATCAGTATGCCCTTTAATTGTAAAACTGCCATGGATTACTTCAGCAGAATCTACCGACAGCCATTTGTTATCCTGATAAACTTTAACAAAAACCATTTTTCCATCCATATTAGACATTGCAGTATTTCCTTCTACTGAATATTTTGGAGAACACGAACAGAAGAAAATAGTTAAAGGTAATATGGATAATATTTTTCCCATTTGTGAGTCGTTAATGTTTGTAGTGCAAAAGTACAATCTATTCGTTACCATTGGAAATAAATTATCAATATTTAAAACTTAAGAAAGGGATTTATAATTAGTTGATAGTTGAAAGTTGACAGACAACTATCAACGTGTTGGCATATTTGCAGATTTTCTCTAAATTTGCACTTAAAAGCTTTACAATATGTCATTTAAATCAATCGTTAAACAATAAAAAACTTTTAAACTAAAATATATGGATAAGATTAAATTGTTTTTGTTAGCCTTACTGATACAGTTGCCGTTATTGGTAAAAGCCGACGAAGGAATGTGGTTATTGCAATTAATGCAGGAACAGCATTCTATTGATATGATGAAAAAACAGGGATTGAAACTGAATGCCAGCGATCTATACAACCCTGATGGTGTATCAATAAAGGATGCAGTTGGAATATTTGGTGGTGGCTGTACTGGAGAAATAATATCTTCGGAAGGTTTAATCCTAACGAATCATCATTGTGGCTATTCGGCAATACAGCAACATAGTTCTGTAGAAAATGATTATCTTACTAACGGTTTTTGGGCCATGAGCCGTAATGAGGAACTACCTACCCCAAACCTGAAGTTTACATTTGTAGAAAGAATTGAGGATATAACCGAGATTGTAAATCAAAGAATTACATCGGGTGAAATAACTGAAACACAATCCTTTTCTTTTAAGTTTCTGGAAGATCTGGCAAAAGAACTGTATGCTAAAAGTAATTTAAAAAACAAGAAAGGTATTGTTCCTCAAGCACTTCCTTTTTACGCGGGAAATAAATTCTATCTGATTTATAAGAAAGAATATGCCGATGTACGCATGGTAGCTGCTCCACCTTCAGCAATCGGTAAGTTTGGTGGTGAAACCGATAATTGGATGTGGCCACGCCATACCGGAGATTTCTCAATGTTTCGGATTTATGCGGATGCCGATGGAGAACCGGCTGAGTACAGTGCTGCCAATACTCCTTTAAAAACAAAAAAGCATTTAACCATCTCTCTCAAAGGTTTGGAAGAGGATGACTATGCTATGATTATGGGTTTTCCCGGAAGTACCAGTCGTTACCTCACAGTAACTGAAGTGGAAGAGCGGATGAATGCGACAAATACCCCAAGAATACAAATAAGGGAAGAAAGATTGGCCATTCTTAGAGAAGCAATGAATGCCAGTGATAAAACACGTATTCAATATGCGAATAAATATGCAGGTTCTTCAAACTACTGGAAAAACTCAATTGGGATGAACAAAGCAATTATCGATAATAATGTTTTGGAGACTAAAGCGGAACAAGAAAGGGCCTTTAAAGAATTTGCGAAAAGGAAAAACAATCAGGATTATATGGATGTGGTTTCCAAAATTGATGCGGCTGTTTCTCAAACCGAACCATTACGTTATCAACGTACAGCCTTAATTGAAACTTTCATCAGTGCTATAGAATTCCGTGTGCCGGATATATTGTTTAGGCAATTAAAAACTGCGTCCAACCAAAAGAATACAGCTAAAGTAGATTCGCTTAAAAATGAATTAAGAGACTTTTACGACTATCTCCATAATAAAGATTACGATCATGAAGTAGACTGTAAAGTAGCCAAAACTCTTATTCCATTGTATGCGGAAATGATTGAACCTGATATGCGCCCTTCTTTTTACCAGATTGTAAAGAACGAATTCTCCGGTAACTACAATGATTTTATTGATGCCATGTATAATAATTCAATTATGTCATCGAAGGATAACCTGGATAAATTTCTGAATGATCCTGCCGGCATTACATTCGAAAATGATTTGGCAATACGGTATTACAACTCAATTATGGGAAAGAATATGGAGCTTACATTGGCGCTAAAACCTTATATCGAAGAATTAGATATTCTTCATCAAACTTATATACGTGGATTGGGTGAAATGAAGCTTCCTATTCCATCTTATCCGGATGCCAACTTTACTATCCGTTTAACTTATGGTAATGTTAAATCATACCGTCCACGGGATGGAATATATTACAAGTATTATACTACAACTAAAGGTATTCTCGAAAAAGAAGATCCGAATAATCGTGAATTTAATGTTCCGGCCAAGCTAAAAGAACTGATTAATAATAAAGATTTTGGCAGATACGCTATGGCTAACGGAGAAATGCCTGTATGTTTCCTTTCCACCAATGATATAACCGGTGGTAATTCAGGAAGTCCGGTATTGAATTCAAAAGGTGAACTCATCGGTTGCGCCTTTGATGGCAACTGGGAATCGTTAAGCGGTGATATAAATTTTGATGATAAGAAGCAACGGTGTATTAACGTGGATATCCGTTATATTCTGTTTATCCTGGATAAACTGGGAGGATGCGGGCATCTGATTAACGAAATGACAATAGTTGATTAATATTAACACTCAACCAATTTATTATGCAGCATTGTAATTTTCAATTTTCAATATTCAATTATCGATTCAAATTATTATTAACAGTAATAATTTGTTTGGCATCCATAACCGCATCTGCGGATGAAGGCATGTGGATACTAACAGATTTGAAAGCCCAGAATGAAGTCGCCATGATCGAACTGGGTCTTCAGATTCCTGTAGAACAAATATACAATCCGAATGGAATTGCCCTTAAAGATGCAGTAGTGCATTTTGGAGGTGGTTGTACCGGTGAAGTTATTTCTTCACAAGGATTAGTATTAACTAATCATCATTGTGGCTATGGAGCCATTCAGAAACTGAGTTCGGTAGAACATGATTACCTGACAGATGGATTTTGGGCATCATCTTATGAAGGAGAAATTCCATGTGAAGGATTAAAAATAACCTTCATTGATAAGATTTTGGATGTAACCGATTATGTAAACAGTCAATTGCAAATAGATGAAGATCCGGAAGGAGTGAATTATCTTTCACCACGCTATCTAAGTACGGTGGCTGAAAGATTTGCAAAACTTGAAAAAATAGAGATTAAACCAGGTATAGTATTAGAGCTGAAAGCTTTCTATGGAGGAAATAAGTATTATCTTTTCGTTAAGAAAGTTTATAGTGATATCCGTATCGTTGGAGCTCCACCTTCCTCAATAGGGAAATACGGAGCGGATACTGATAATTGGATGTGGCCACGTCATACCGGAGACTTCTCCATCTTTCGTATTTATGCTGATAAAAACGGTGAACCGGCAGATTATAATGCCAATAATGTACCGCTACAAGTTAAGAAACACATAACCATTAGTTTGGCGGGCTACAAAGATGGTGACTTTACTTTTGTAATGGGATTTCCGGGAAGGAACTGGAGATACATGATTTCTGATGAAGTGGAAGAAAGGATGCAAACTACCAACTTTATGCGTCATAACGTACGTGGTGCTCGCCAGAAAGTTTTAATGGAACAAATGCTGGCAGATCCTGCCGTACGTATACACTATGCAAGCAAGTATGCTTCGTCTGCTAATTACTGGAAAAATGCAATTGGCATGAATGAAGGTTTGTTACGTTTGAATGTGTTAGATACCAAACGCGCTCAACAAGAACAAATGCTGGAACGGGGTAGGAAATTGGGCGATGATACTTATCAGAAAGCTTTCAACGAAATACGATCCATTGTAGCACAAAGAAGGAAAGCCATTTATCATCAGCAAGCTATTACAGAAGCACTGGTTACAGCGCTCGATTTTATGAAAATACCCTCTACGGCTAGGTTGGAAAAAGCTTTCAAGAATAAAAGCAAGAAGGAAATTAAAGCTGAAACAGAGAACCTGAAGAACGGTGCTGAGAAATACTTCAAAGATGTTCCTTATCCGGAAGTAGAGAAACTTGTAGCCAAACAAATGCTAAAGACTTATGCTCAATACATCCCCGAGAACGAACGGATAAGTATTTTCCGTATAATTGATGATCGGTTTAAAGGAGATATTGATGCTTTTGTTGATGCATGCTTCCAGTACTCGATTTTCGGTTCGCCAAAGAATTTCAATCAATTTATTAAGAAACCAACTGTAGAACGGATAGATCAGGATTGGATCGTTTTATTTAAACATTCAATAACCGAAGGATTGTATCAAACGGCAGTCGATATGCGCGAAGCTAATCTCAATTATGATGCTGCGCATAAAGTTTGGGTTAAGGGTATGATGGATTTAAAGAAAGAAGCCGGTATACCTATTTATCCGGATGCTAATTCTACTTTACGCCTCACTTATGGTAAAACAATTTCTTATGAGCCGGTAGATGGTGCAGTATATGAATATTATACCACACTTGAAGGAGTAATGGAGAAAGAGGATCCCGAGAACTGGGAGTTTGTTGTTCCTGATAAGCTTAAGCAACTTTATAAAGCCAAAGATTATGGCCGGTATGCCATGGCGAATGGAGAAATGCCTGTAAACTTTATCGTTGATACGGATAATACCGGCGGTAATTCCGGTAGTCCGGTATTTAATGGAAAAGGGCAATTAATCGGCATAGCATTCGATCGTAACTACGAAGGACTTACGGGTGATATTGCTTTTCGTCCCGCCTCACAACGAGCTGCTTGTGTGGATATACGTTATACATTGTTTATTATCGATAAGTTTGCGGGAGCTTCCCGGATTATTGATGAATTGACAATTGCGAAGTAAAAAGCAGGGAGTATGAATGCGCGTTATCCGCGTATCCATACTCCCTGCTTACTCTTAATTATTAAAAGCTTACCGACATTAAAGCCTCTGCTCTAATTCCATCCTTCTGAAAAGGCTTTATTAGTCTTACTCCCAGCGTTAGCGGGAATTCCGTTTCAATAGCATTCCAATCCATTAACAAATCTATACCTGCCGAACTTAAGGTTTTCCAACCCGGTGTGCTAACATTCTTATTTGAGGATAAGTCAAAGAATACATTACTTCTAAGCCGTTTGATATATACAAGCGAACCTATATTATAATCAGGATAACCAAACGTAAATCCATAGTCGGCTTTTAAATCAAGTAAATGTTGAGTGGCGCTGTTATAAGTATATCCTCGTGGCGCATCAAATATTCGTTTGGGAATATACATTTCTTTCTTATCAATATTTTGATATTGATACCCCAATCTCAACATAAAGCTGTTATTGGCCAAGAAACCGGGGAAATAATTAGTCAACCTCGCTGCATACAGCTGCCCGTAAAGACTGCCTGTATTTACAGGAGTAAGATTTTGCAGTCTTACCTGATATCCCCACCTTGGAAGAATATCTCGGGTAGCCATTCTACGGTAACTATAGAAGCGTATTTCGGGCATTATATATTGAAAGTCGGCAAACCTTTTATTGCTATATTGTTGTATTTTATTATTTGTATAATTATAGGTTATTGACGGTTGAACGCCCCTTGTATAGTGATTTCTGCTAAGGTTGAAAGGAATAGATATCCGTGCTTCTGCCTCAATCCTGGTTCTTCCCGAGCGAGAATAACCCAAAAAATCTTTATCTTCATTATCTTTATACCATTCCAGATTAAAAGCTTTTCCGCCATAAGTAATGTTAAAGTCTATAACCGGATACCAACCTGTATAATTAAAAGCAAATTTACCATGATGATCTCCATCTCTGTAATACCAGCCTAATTGAGATATAGCAGTATTTAATGAATTTTGCGACAATACCATTGCTCCGGGTTTAACAATGGTAGAAAAGTCATCCACATCCATATTAATTACATCTGTAGCATCATAGTAGAAGGGTGCCCAACTATGGATTTTAAATAGATTCAATGCCCGATTGTAACGTTTAGGGTTAAATTCAATTTCTTTTAGCCGAGCAGTATCAGCCCGAAAGGATTCCTGATCGCTGATTGCTTCGGCAAGGGCAAATTTATACGGCTCTTTAAAATCAGCCGTTTCAGGTTGTAAATCATTAACCGGAATAGAAGCCAAGCGATAACCATTCCTGCTATAATCGGTAAAGAGCAATTTAGAGTTATCGGATGATAGAGCAGGAGTGAAGGCGCCAAATCTGGAAGTTGTTAATTGTTTAACCTCTTTTGTGCGCGTATTGATGCTGTAAATGTTATTAGTACCATCTAAACCTGATTCGAAATACAGATTGCCATTCTTGTAAAATGTAGATGTAATATTTGCCCAGGTAGGCGATAAAACTTCTTTCCATTCGCTTTTATCGGTATTCAGCAACCAGATGGTTATTCCATTATCTCCTACAGCAGTAATAAATAATTCGTTCTCTTCACCAAAAGAAATATCCTTTGCAAATGAGTTATCAGGAGTTTTATAGGAAGCAATTTCCGATCTTTTTGCAATGTTTACCAACACAATGCTATTTATACCTGCTTCAGAAAATTCGGAAAGGGCAGCAGTTGTTCCTTGTTGGTTTATTGCAGGTGCCTGATAACGTTTATTGGGCGTTACCATTATAATTTTACCTGTTTGTAAATCATAATATTTCAAAACAGAATAATTCTCATGCGACCAACGTAATCCGGAAACGTTCTCATTCCAAAATATTTTCTTATTCCTGTACATCAGTTTACTGTTGATACTACCCAAATAGGTTAAGCGTTTTTCCCGTCCCTCTTTAATCTCAACCAAAGAGTTAATATCACTCATGCTACTTTTTAAGGCAATGATTGTGTTATTACTTATTTCCTGTGGATATTTATAACTGGTATATTCCTTAGGCGCGGGCAATAGATACTTCGGAGAAAATCCCGAATGAAAGTGTTTATAATCCAAATCACTCCACTCCTTACTTAAGAAAGAAAATGCATTATTAAAAATCCGTTTCTTACTAACGCCAGTGTAGTGTTTCATCGAATTGCCGAATGGAGGTATATTTATGAATTTCTTTATATAGCGGGTGGTTATCTTATCCCAAATATCAGCTCCGTATTCTTTTCGGGCAAAAGCGGTCATATTGTAACCTAAAGCATATTTGCTACCTGTATAATCTTTATACGATCCGAGGAACCATTTGTTAAAGGAATAAAATTCACCCCCTTCAAGGTGGGCGCGATATATCATATTGAACTCCGGCAAACGGCCACGCCCGGTATAAGATAAAGCTGTTTCTGTGGCAACTGCATCTCCCTCAAGAAACCATGTAGGTACCGGAAGATGAGCAATTGAAGCTATTTGTTCGCCCACCGCAAAGTATAATGGCCGGAACAATCCTTCCATAAATTTACGAGTCTGAAACCCATGACGACCTTCATGCAACACCAAATGACTATCCCACATTTGAGCAGTGTTATCCGATGAAGGGGTGGTAATAAATTCCATTCTCCGTGGTGCCCATGCCACCATTCCATTTGAAAGCATATTTGACGGGTGAAGAATAACCGGATATTTCCATTTATGCGCTTTTCCGATAGTTTTTTCTACGTGAGGGTATGTGGTTTCCAGTAATTGAGCATATCGATACGCCATTGAATCATTTCCTTGCGGATATATGACCTTGTAGTTATCAGTATGAACTATGTTCCATTTGAATCTGGCTGGATCTGTACCGTAGTTAACAAACTGTGCTTTTGCTATAATTGTTGAGATAATTATGCAAAAAGCAAGCAAAATTAGGCGCTTCAATAGTAACATTTATACATTAATTTGCTGATTTTTCTGTAAATATATTGATTAATAAGGAGATATTCAAATAAAAAAAGAGAATCTCTTTTTTAAAAGGAGGGAAAGGTGGGAAAGAAGGGAAGAGGATATTGTACCCATCCAAATGCAACGTGTTGTTTACCCAAATGCAACGGGCATTTTCGAATTAGCAACGTGCTGTTGGGACAAATGCAACGTGCGTTTGGAGAAATGCAACGTGCGTTTGGATTAGAAGGCCTTGGGTAAAAAAGAAAAGGAGCCAAAGAATAACATTAATTCTTTAGCTCCTTTAACTTCTGAGCGAATCGATAATTTCTTTCCTCCTTTATTATTTCACTTCAATAACCCTTTCTGCCTTTTTAATTTCTTCTTCAGAAAGTTTAGGGAGGCTAATACTAAGCACACCATGTTCAACCTGAGCACTGATATTATCTCTTTCTACATTGTCAGGTAAAATCATTGTTTGCTGGAACTTAGAGTAAGAGAATTCACGACGCAGATAACGACCTTCTTTCTTTTCTTCTTTGTTCTCATTTTTCTTTTCCATAGAAATAACCAGATTGTTATCTTCGTCCAAACGAACATTGAAGTCGTCTTTTGTCATTCCCGGAGCAGCTACTTCTACTTTAAATTCTTTATCGCTTTCAATTACATTGATTGAAGGGGATGTTAAGTTTGTTTTTTCCATCCAATTGTCACCAAAGAAGTCATTAAATATGCTTGGTAACCAGTTTTGTGATCTTCTTACAGGCATCATAATTATTTCCTCCTATTTTTAGTTAAACTACTTTTTAAATAACTCTTTGATTAAGTTTTTTCAAAAGATGTACCAATGGTGTTTGGTGACTTATTGGCATTTAAAAATATAAAACCCCCAATATGTTATAACAAAATGTCAAATATCATATCGTTTTGGTCTAAATAAATGTCATTTTGTCTTTTTGTTGTTTCTTACAATGGAATATACTCAACAAACGCTTCCATTGCCTCATACGATGCCAACCCCAAATTATCATAGAGTGCAGCAGTAGCCCTGTTCCTGTCTTCCGAGCGTTGCCAGAACAAGCGTTCATCATTGCCCAGGAATGGAGCGCTTTCCATTTGCGATTGATGTTTAAGGATAGAATTACGTTTAGCGCGTAATTCTTCCGGACTAACGGGAACAGCCATTTCAATGTTTTCAATTTCCCATTCGGCCCAGGCGCCACGATACATCCAGATACGACAATCTTTTAACCATTTCGCGCTGGCTTCTTTTTCAATATCAATAGCAGCCAGAACAGCATCCAGACAAACACGGTGAGTGCCATGTGGATCGGCAAGGTCGCCAGCAACAAATATCTGATGAGGCTTTACTTCGCGAAGGAAATTAAGAATAATATCTACATCGGCTTCGCTTAAAGGATCTTTTTGTATTCTACCTGTTTCATAAAAAGGTAAATCCAGAAAGTGGCAGCGACTCAATGGAATATTGTTATAGGTACATGCAGTGCGTGCCTCGCCACGACGTATCAATCCTTTCAGTGTTAAAATGTCCTGGGTATCCAGATCACCTTCTTTTTTACCGTTGAGGAATTTACGTATTTCGGAGTATTTCTCAATTATGACAGAATCTTCACCGTTATTGAACAGTTGATTGAAACCATTAATGAAATGCATGAAGCGCATCACTTCTTCATCTCCTACAGCAATATTACCTGAAGTTTCATAAGCAACATGTACTTCATGTTTCTGCTCTACCAATCGGCGGAGTGTGCCACCCATAGAGATAACATCGTCATCAGGGTGAGGGGAGAAGATTACAACACGTTTTGGGAATGGCTTAGCGCGCTCCGGGCGATGTGTATCATCCGCATTGGGCTTTCCACCCGGCCATCCGGTGATGGTATGTTGGAAGTCGTTGAAAATTTTAATGTTTACATTATATGCCGAACCATACAATGCCAGTAATTCGCTTAAACCGTTTTCGTTATAATCTTTATTGGTGAGTTTAAGTATGGGTTTCTTTACAAGCGAACAGAGCCAAACGATGGCGCTACGAATGAGTTTATCGTTCCAATCGCATGAAGTTACCAGCCACGGACGTTGAATGCGGGTTAAGTTAGTTGCAGCAGAAAGATCAATTGCAACATGCGCGTTGTTGTGTGTTTGAAGGAAAGAGGCTGGAATATTATCAGTAACTTTCCCTTCAACAGAAGCCTGAATCATTTGGGCTTTGTTTTCGCCCCAGGCCATAAGATATATTTTCTTTGAACCCAGAATAGTAGAAATACCCATGGTAATTGAACTTACCGGAGTGGCTTCTATGCTTCCAAATGTCTTGGCTGCATCATTCCTGGAATCAATATCCAATAGAATTAATCGGGTTACCGAATTAAGACGTGATCCCGGTTCGTTAAAAGCGATATTACCTACGCGACCAATACCTAATAAGGCAATATCAATACCGCCATAATTCTCTATACGTTTTTCGTAGAGACGGCAATATTCAAAAATAGTTTCCTTCGGAATGGTTCCGTCTGGACTGAATATATTCTGCTTATCAATGTCAACATGATCCAGAAGCATCTCTTTTAGAGAGTTCAAATTGCTGTTTACAGCATCGGGCGCCAATGGATAATACTCATATAGGTTGAATACTATAACATTGCGGAAACTAAGTTTTTCCTCTTGGTGCATTCGAACCAGTTCCTGATATAAACTACGCGGAGACTCGCCACCTGCCAAAGCTAAAACGCAGAAGCGACCTTCTTTCTGCCGGTCACGAATCTTTTCCGCGATATCGGCAGCAATGTGTTTAGTACCTTCTTCAACTGATTCGTAAATGTCTGTAGGAATTTTCTCAAAGCGCGTTAACGCTGACCGCTCAAAAGCATTCTCGGGCTTATAATATCGGGGGGATACCCTGTGGAGAGTGATTTGAGAACTAAGGTTTGTTTTCATAAAAATTTAGTTATGTAAGATTAAAGTCATTAACTCTCGAACTACAAAGATACAAAGAGTTGACGGAATTTGAGTTTATAGAGGTAAAGTTAATAAAGTTATTAAAGGAGATAAAGTTTATAGAGTTAATAAAGTTTATACTTATCAGCATCTTCCCATGCGGGAAATTTCTTTCGAAAACGATGAAGCATCTCCAGATCTATATTTATAGTTTTAATTTTATCTTCATTATCAGGTACTTTTGCCAGAAGCTCTCCTTTGGGGGAGTACATTACGCTACCGCCGGTATAGATCAGTTCATTTCCGTCTGTACCAATTCTATTAACACCACAAACATAGCTTATGTTTTCTAATGCACGGGCAGGTAACAATATATCCCATACTTGTTGACGGGAAGAAGGCCAGTTGGCAGAATATATCAACAGATCATATTCGTTATTAACATTCCTGCTCCATACCGGGAAACGTAGATCATAACAAATAAGCAGGCAAATATTCCACCCTTTATAATTTATGATAAGTTTTTCGCGACCGGGTGAGAAGTGAATTGTTTCATCACCCATTCTAAAAAGATGATGCTTATCATAGTAGTGAGCTTCTTTATCCGGAGTTATAAAGAACCCACGGTTATAATATTTTCCGTTTTCAGTAGCAATAAAACTTCCTGTAATGGCTGTCTGAAATCGGGTTGCCAGTTCCTTTAAAGTATGAATAGTGTCACCGGAAACAGGTTCGGCAAGTTGTTTGCTATTCATTGAGAAACCAGTGGAAAACATTTCAGGAAGAATAATAAGGTCGGTATTCTCTTGGGTAGATTCCAGCTTTTGCTGTAAATTATTAAGGTTCCGTTGCTTATCTTCCCAGATAATATCGGTTTGAAAGAGGGATACTTTTAATGTATTCATATAAATGCTCACAACCTTTGTTGCTATATATCAATATGCGAAATTCTCGGGGTGCCTTCCTTTAAAGGTTTTGAAATGTTCCTTTATTTCATTCATGTCCTTTTCAATATCTCCCGATGGGAAAAGTGATTTGGTCGCACTTATTGTTTTAGTGCCATAATCAATACCAATCAATACAATGGGTACTTGAGCTTTCAGTGCAATATAATAAAACCCTTTCTTCCAGTGCGGATTGCGTTTTCGGGTGCCTTCGGGAGTAATGGCAAGATTGAATTTCTTTCTTTCATTAAAGACTTTCACCATTTGATCAACCAGCGATGTTTTCTTCTTTCTGTCGACCGGAATACCGCCGGCAGCCCGAAAAAATAATCCGAGTGGAAAAACAAACCATTCTTTTTTCATCATAAAGCTGGTTTTGCCACCGGTAGATCCGTAAAACAGTTTGCCAATAAATAAATCCAGATTAGATGTATGTGGGGCAGCACATATAACAGATTTGTCGTATCTTGGAACAGTGTAAACAGCTTTCCATCCCAGTATTTTTTTATATATAAAACTATAAATAGCTTGTTTCATTATTTAAAGGAGTTAAAGGAGTTAAAAGAATTAAAAGTTGAAAGTTGAAAATTATCCCATGCGGCATCATAATTTTCAACTTTCAACTTTCAACTCTTTTAGCTCCTTCTATTCATTAATTTAACTTTTCTATCTCATCAATTATCTCGCTGATCTTAGCGTTAAAATCTTCCCGAAATTTTTTATAGAATCCTTTTACATTACCTGGTTCGGTATGGCTTATTCTACTTACGAAGTCATCTTGTATAACAAGAATTTCACCCATAAGTTTATCGGCCTTAGCCTGATCTGTACCCGGAATAAACTTATTTTTCATAAGGCACTCTGCAAATAATTCGCCGGTGATATAGTTTACGGTCTTCTTGAGTTCTTTTCTACTAGCCATAGTCGGTTGATATTATGATTATTCGTCAAAGATAGCTACTTTTTATATGTTAAACCAATAATTGAGAATTTTTAATTAGTTACATACTTTGTAACTTGTAACTAACTCCTAATTACTGTTCCTGATTTCGTATTCTGAAAATACATTTGCATATCTGGAAAATAATCTTTTATATTTGCACCATAAAAGCAGATATTGTTGATAGTTTTTTAGATTATCGTAGAAGAGTTTATTATCCTTATAACCAGAATTATGGATTAGAGTGTTTTTATTGGATTTGCCTCTAATCAGGTAACCCGTAACTGGTAACTCGCAACCCAAGAGGTAGTTATTGTACGTTTCAACCAAACAATTCACACTTCGCACATGTTAAATTTAATAGGTGTTTTGAGATATAACCTAGAGAAATCATAAATTGATGGTTAGGCTCATAAAACATGAAATAATTGCGTTGGGATAGCCTTTATATGGTTATGTTAATATCCATTGTTTTTAAGTTAAAGAAAAAAAGAAAAACAAATGAAATCAATCTTTTCAAAAGGTGTCATTAAAATTAATGTAAAGAATGTCATCTTTTTTGTAATTGTTATAGCTTTGCTTGTAGCAGTTTATTTATACGTAACACGACCCAGAAAAGTAGAGCCAGCTTTGCCCGTTGTAGTGGTTGAAGAAGCTAAACAAGATAATGTTGAAATATATGGAGAGTACGTAGGCCGTATCAGGGCACAGCAATTTGTAGAGATCAGAGCTCGCGTAGAAGGATATCTGGAGAGTATGCAGTTTGCCGAAGGGAGTCACGTTAAGAAGAATCAAACACTTTTTGTAATCAATCAGGATCTTTATAGGGCAAAGGTGCAGAAAGCTAAAGCACAGTTAAAGAAAGACCAGGCACAAGAGTTGAAAACGAAACGTGACCTCGAACGTATTCGCCCTCTTTACGAATTAAATGCTGCCAGTTTGCTCGATTTGGATAATGCGACTGCAGCATACGAAACTGCCACAGCTTCGGTGTCCATGAGTGAAGCCGATCTT
This sequence comes from Bacteroides sp., assembly GCA_036724805.1. GTDB lineage: Bacteria > Bacteroidota > Bacteroidia > Bacteroidales > Bacteroidaceae > Bacteroides. The sequence continues at coordinate 17,741 of DAIMFE010000017.1, read as the reverse complement.
CAACAGGCCGAAATGGAATTAGGATATACCGTAGTACGATCTCCTATTGCCGGACAAATCAGTGAACGTAATGTAGATCTTGGTACTCTTGTAGGACCGGGAGCCAAGTCATTATTATCTACCATTGTTAAAAGTGATACGGTATTTGTAGATTTCAGCATGACTGCTCTTGATTATCTTAAAAGTAAAGAGCGTAACGTAAATATAGGACAGCAAGATGCAACCCGCTCCTGGCAACCCAACGTAACCATAACCCTTGCAGATAACAGTACCTACTCTTTCCGTGGGTTCGTTGATTTTGCCGATCCGCAGGTTGATCCCGAAACGGGTACTTTCTCCGTTCGTGCAGAGATGCCAAACCCCGAACGTGTTTTACTACCGGGACAGTTCACTAAGGTAAAAATGTTACTGGATGTACGCGAAAATGCTGTAGTAGTACCTAATAAAGCTGTGATTATTGAAAAGGGTGGTGCGTATATCTTTACAATGAAAGCAGATTCTACTGCTGAAAAGAGATTTATTGAACTGGGTCCAGAATTCGGTAACTCAATGGTAGTGGAAAGAGGACTGGTATCAGGTGAAAATATTATTGTTGAGGGATACCACAAACTTACACCGGGAGTTAAAGTCAAGGCTTCGGATATTCCGACTAGTGAACCCGGAAGAGAGAAGGTTGAATAATTCATTTCTAATCTTCTTAACTTCTTGATTCTAATTCCTAAATTCTTTAATTATGAATGTAAACTTTTTCATAGATAGACCTGTCTTCTCGGCTGTTATATCCATTCTGATTGTTATTGTAGGGGTGATTGGATTAACAATGCTGCCGATAGACCAATACCCGCAGATAGCCCCACCCGTGGTTAAGGTAAGTGCGTCTTATCCGGGTGCCAGTGCCGTTACAGTGTCGCAGGCTGTTGCTACCCCCATCGAACAGCAATTAAACGGAACTCCGGGAATGATTTATATTGAATCTAACAGTTCTAACTCCGGAGGTTATTCGGCAACTATTACATTTGATGTATCAACAGATGTTGAATTGGCTGCGGTAGATATTCAGAACAGGGTAAAACTAGCCGAGAATCAACTTCCGGCAGAAGTAATTCAAAATGGCATCACGGTAGAAAAGCAGGCAGCCAGCCAATTATTAACGCTTACTTTAAAATCGAATGACCCTAAATTCGATGAAATATATCTCAGTAACTATGCCACAATTAACGTACTGGATGTTCTACGCCGTATTCCCGGTGTAGGGCGGGTATCCAATATCGGTAGCCGCTACTACGCTATGCAAATCTGGGTGCAACCCGATAAGGTAGCCAGTTTTGGGCTAACCGTGCAGGATATTCAGAATGCGTTGAAAGATCAGAACCGCGAATCCGCTGCCGGTGTTTTAGGGCAGCAACCTGTAGCTGGTCTCGATGTTACCATACCGATAACAACACAGGGGCGTTTATCAACGGTAACCCAGTTCGAAGATATTGTAATACGGGCAGAAGCCGGTGGCTCGGTTATTCGTTTAAGAGACGTAGCCCGGGTATCACTCGAAGCATCTTCTTATAATACTGAAAGTGCGATAAACGGAGAGAATGCCGCCGTTTTGGGTATTTATATGTTGCCGGGAGCTAACGCAATGGAAGTTGCCGGAGCGGTAAAGGATGCCATGAAAGAAATAAGCAAAAATTTCCCCGAAGGGTTGAGCTATGGAATACCTTTCGATATGACTACCTACATTTCGGAGTCTATCAGCGAAGTATATAAAACTCTTTTCGAAGCCCTCTTCCTAGTAATATTGGTTGTTTTCTTTTCTCTGCAAAGCTGGCGGGCAACGCTTATACCAACTATTGCCGTGCCGATATCACTTGTAGGAACCTTTGGATTTATGTTGATATTCGGCTTTTCGCTCAACCTTTTAACATTGTTGGGGTTGGTTCTTGCCATTGGTATTGTGGTGGATGATGCCATTGTAGTAGTTGAGAATGTTGAACGAATAATGGAAGAGGAGAGCCTGGATGCATATCACGCCACAAAAAAAGCAATGAAGGGATTAAGCAGTGCCTTAATTGCTACATCACTGGTATTGGCAGCCGTATTCGTCCCGGTAAGTTTTTTTAGCGGAATCACAGGACAGTTGTATCGTCAGTTTACCGTTACCATCGTGGTTTCGGTGTTGATATCTACCGTAGTGGCGCTCACTTTAAGTCCTGTAATGTGTTCCTTAATTCTTAAACCGAATAGAAAGAAAAGGAATTTTATTTTCAGAAAGATAAATATATGGCTCAATAAAGGAAACAAGAAGTATATTGGATATGTAAACAAAGCCTTTATTAATCCGCGGAGGGTGTTTTCCGTATTCGGACTGGTTATCATATTTATTGTTTTCATTAATAAGATGATACCTACCAGCTTTTTGCCTACCGAAGATCAGGGATACTTTAGAGTTGAATTGGAGTTGCCCGAAGGATCAACGCTGGAAAGAACCCGTGCGGTAACCGAACGGGCTATAGCTTACCTGATGAAGAATCCTGATATCGCCTATGTTCAAAGTGTTGTAGGATCAAGTCCGCGGGTAGGTACCAATCAGGCACGAACAGACTTGACCGTTATTTTGAAACCTTCGGATAAGCGTAAAGCCAGCAGTATTGAAAAGATAATGGAAGAGATACGAACCGAATTTACTAAATATCCCGAAAGCAAAGTGTACCTTTCTACACCACCGGTAATACCGGGTTTAGGAACTTCGGGCGGATTCGAAATGCAACTCGAAGCACGTGGAGACGCTACTTTTGATGATCTGGTAGCCGCTACCGACACATTAATGTACTATGCGTCACAACGCAAAGAACTATCCGGACTCTCTTCTTCCTTGCAACCCGAAATTCCCCAGTTGTATTTTGATGTAGATCGCGACAGGGCTAAATTACTTGGAGTGCCCATGGCCGATATTTTTTCTACCATGAAAGCTTATACGGGATCGGTATATGTAAATGATTTTAATATGTTTAATCGTATTTATAAGGTGTACATTCAGGCCGAAGCGCCTTACCGTGAACACAGAGACAATATAAATCTGTTCTACATAAGGGGAGCCGGTGGTTCGATGATACCATTAACTTCCCTCGGTAATACCTCGTATACAACCGGACCGGGAAGCATCAAACGATTTAACATGTTCACCTCCGCGGTTATTCGGGGAGAATCTGCTCATGGATATAGTTCGGGGCAGGCAATGGAAACCATTGAGCAAATAGCCCGCCAACATTTACCAGAGAACATTGGTGTAGAATGGAGTGGATTATCTTATCAGGGAAAAAAGGCCGGTGGGCAAACTGCGCTGGTGCTTTCGTTGGTATTTGTATTCGTGTTCTTATTCCTTGCTGCTCAGTACGAGAGTTGGCTCATACCTATATCTGTACTTCTTTCGTTGCCCATTGCAGCATTGGGTGCCTATCTTGGTGTATGGATTTGTGGATTAGAGAACGATATCTATTTCCAGATTGGGTTGGTGATGCTGGTTGGTTTGGCGGCCAAGAATGCCATTCTTATTGTAGAGTTTGCCAAAGATGAGGCTGATAAAGGAAGGAATTTAATAAAATCGGCTATACATGCCGCTCAATTAAGGTTTCGCCCTATCCTGATGACATCCCTTGCGTTTATTCTGGGTATGTTGCCAATGGTTATTGCCAGCGGACCGGGTTCGGCCAGTCGCCAGGCTATTGGTACGGGTGTATTCTTCGGAATGATATTCGCCACTGTGTTTGGAATAATCCTGATACCTTTCTTCTTTGTGATAATTTATAAAACGAAGAATAAGTTCGGAAAAAAGAAAGTTAGTGTTGGGGAATAAAAGAAGTATTAAAATGAAAAAGATTTACTATATATTATTACTCGCTTTAACCCTATCCTCTTGTAAGGTAGGCAAAAGCTACGTAAAACCGGAAATAGATTTGCCCGACAGCTTAATGGCCGGACAAACCCATATAAGTATTGCCGATAGAGAATGGTGGGAAATGTACACCGATGGGCCATTAAGAAAGCTGATAGAAAATACACTTGTTTATAATAAAGACCTTCGGATTGCTGCTGCCCGGATAAAAGAAATGGCTGCGCAACGAAGAATTGCGAAGTCTGGATTCTTTCCACAATTGAATGGAACTGTAACAGGTGATCGTGAATTCGAAAATTATGGCGGCAAGAGTGCTAAAGAACTAAGTACCTATGAAGCAAAGCTTCTTCTATCGTGGGAACTTGATTTATGGGGCAACCTAAGATGGGCAAAAGATGCAGCCGTGGCCGAGTTTTTACAATCGGTAGAATCTCAAAGGGCACTCCGTATGACCCTTGTTGCACAGATTGCCCAAGCCTATTACGAACTCGTTGCTTTAGATAACGAACTTGCTATTGTACGCCAAACGCTAAAAGCCCGCGAAGAGGGAGTTCGTATCGCCCGATTACGTTTCGAAGGGGGATTAACCAGCGAAACGCCCTATGAACAGGCTCGCCTGGAAGTTGCGCGTACTGCAACCATGGTTCCCGATTTGGAAAGGGAGATATCTTTGAAAGAAAACGAAATAGCTTTTCTTGCCGGAGAATTTCCAACTGCCATAGAGCGCACGCAGCTATTGGAAGAGTTCAATTACTCGATGATGTTACCCGTGGGTATGCCTTCCGATTTAATGGAACGGCGTCCGGATGTCCGTCGGGCAGAGCAGGAATTAATTGCTGCTAATGCGCAGGTAGGCATGTCTTATGCCAACATGTTTCCACGTTTAACCTTAACAGGTACTTACGGATTAGAGAGTTTGGAACTTTCCAACTTCTTGAAGTCTCCTTACGGATTTGTGGAAGGTGTTCTTCTGGGGCCTATCTTCTCTGCCGGAAAGAACCGAGCCAAATGGAAAGCTAAAAAAGCTGTTTACGAACAAACGCTTTATGGGTATGAAAAAACTGTACTGAATGCTTTCCATGAGGTGAGAAATGCAATAGTAGAATATAATAAGGTACGCGAAATGTCTGAATTGCAGGTACAGTTGGAGCAATCCGCAAGAAGTCATAATGACCTTGTGAATGTACAATATTTAAACGGGGTTATCAATTATCTGGATGTGCTGGATGCGCAACGCGGATATTTCGATGCGCAAATAGGATTGAGTAATGCCATTCGGGATGAGTTAATAACAGTGGTGCAAATGTATAAGGCGCTTGGAGGGGGCTGGTAAGTTTATACATAACGTTGTACAGGGAAAATACCTATGTCTTTTTGGCTAGCTATACACGGTAGGAAAAATCCATTATGGAAATATAACAATCCGTTTGTTACAATATCTTTCATATATCAGAAAAAAATGCGAAATTTGCCGTACTTTACAAACAAATGCAGTTTAACATCTTTAAATAATAGAATAATGACAAAAAGTGCGTTGCAAATTGCAAGGGCTAAATATGAGCCAAAACTCCCTAAAGCACTCAGGGGATCAGTGAAAGTTTGTGTGGGAGAAGCAACCCAATCTGTTGCCAATCAGGAAGAAATCAAAAAAGAATTTCCGAATACATACGGAATGCCACTACTTAAATTCGTTGAATCAAACGAAAAGGCAAACCTTCCGGCAATCAATGTAGGAGTAATACTTTCGGGTGGACAGGCCCCTGGTGGCCACAACGTAATTTCAGGCTTGTTTGATGGTATTAAAGCATTAAATGCCAGCAGTAAACTATACGGTTTTATTTTAGGATCCGGTGGTTTGGTTGATCATAAATATATGGAACTAACCGGAGATATTATCGATGAGTACCGTAATACCGGTGGCTTTGATATTATAGGTTCCGGTCGTACTAAACTGGAAACAAAAGAACAGTTTGATAAAGGTTACGAAATATTGAAGAAACTTGGCATCTCCGCTTTGGTTATTATCGGTGGCGATGATTCTAATACAAATGCTTGTGTCTTGGCCGAATATTATGCAGCACAAAAATATGGAATACAGGTTATTGGCTGTCCAAAAACTATCGATGGAGACTTGAAAAACGAAATGATCGAAACATCATTCGGCTTTGATACTGCTTGTAAAGTTTACTCAGAAGTTATCGGTAACATCCAACGCGACTGTAACTCATCCCGTAAATATTGGCATTTTATCAAATTAATGGGGCGTTCTGCTTCTCATATCGCTCTTGAATGTGCTTTGCAAGTTCAACCAAATATATGTATCATTTCGGAAGAAATTGAAGCGAAGGATATGTCATTGGATGATGTAGTTACTTATATCGCTAAGATTGTAGCCGGTCGTGCTGAGCAGGGAAACAATTTCGGTACAGTGTTGATACCCGAAGGGTTGGTAGAATTTATTCCTGCAATGAAGAGACTAATTGGCGAATTGAATGATTTCCTTGCTAACAACGCGGAAGAATTCTCGCACATCAAGAAATCACGCCAACGCGATTATATCATCTCTAAATTATCAAAAGAAAATTCAGAAATATATGCAAGCCTTCCCGAAGGTGTTGCCCGTCAGCTAACACTCGACCGCGACCCACATGGTAACGTACAGGTATCGTTGATTGAAACAGAAAAATTACTTTCTGAAATGGTAGCTACCAAGCTTGATCAATGGAGAGCAGAAGGTAAATATAAGGGAAAATTCTCTTCACAACACCACTTCTTCGGATACGAAGGTCGTTGTGCTGCTCCATCCAATTATGATGCGGATTATTGTTACTCACTAGGTTACACAGCTTCAATGCTAATCGCTAATGGTAAAACAGGTTATATGTCGTCTGTACGTAGCACTACTGCTCCTGCCGAAGAATGGGTTGCAGGTGGTGTGCCTATTACAATGATGATGAACATGGAACGTCGTCACGGCGAAATGAAACCGGTTATACAGAAAGCGTTGGTAAAACTAGAGGGCGCTCCATTCAAGAAATTTGCTGCCGAACGTGACACATGGGCTATCAATACCGACTATGTTTATCCGGGTCCGATACAGTACTTTGGTCCTACCGAAGTATGCGATCAGCCTACTAAAACTTTACAACTGGAACAACAATAGTTGATAGTTGATAATTGATAGTTGAAAGTTACGATGCCGTATGGTAACTTTCAACTATCAACTTTCAACTGTAAAAGCTGATGCCGAAAAAGACCACTAAGCCACGCAACAAATACCGTAAAACATCTAAAAAGAAGAAGAAACAGAAGTCGTTGTTTTCTTCGGCCAGAGATATGTTCGGGTTATTACCTACATGGTTTAAGCATGTGGTTGCTATTGGTATTATCTTCATTTTCGCGGTTTCCTTTTATTATTACCTTATCCGCCCTTATCCTTATTTTTGGAGACCATGTTATGGAATCCGGGGATATGGTATTTGTTTGCCCGGCGGCTATTCGGTACATGGGTTAGATATATCTCATTATCAGGGAAATATTGATTGGCTCGAATTGGCTAAAAGCAAAGAAAACCTCACGCCCATACGCTTTATCTTCATGAAGGCAACCGAAGGTGGCGACCTTGACGATAAGACTTTTGCCCGTAATTTTGATCTTGCCCGTCAGTATGGCTTTATACGTGGGGCTTATCATTTCTTTTCTCCCCGTACAGATATAAAAAAGCAAGCCGAATTCTTTATTAAAAACGTTCAACTCAAATCAGGTGATTTCCCTCCTGTATTGGATATTGAGATTATCGGAAAGAACTCAAAAGAAGAATTACAAGGAAAAGTTATTTATTGGCTCACCCGAATTGAAGAACATTATGGGGTGAAGCCCATTATTTATTCTTCTTTTAAATTTAAAATGGATTATCTGGATAATGCCGTTTTCGATGATTATCTTTACTGGATTGCTCACTATTATGTAAACAAATTACGATTCACAGGAGATTGGTGTTTCTGGCAGCATACGGATAAAGGCCGGGTTCCCGGAATTAAAGAAAGTGTGGATATGAATGTGTTTAATGGAAGATTAGAGGAATTACAAAGGATGTTGATGAAATAATATTCTTTAGCCACGGCTAAAATTTATTTTTTAAACTTAACTGCTGCCCAGTTATTCTTTTCTCTATAATATTCAAAAGTAAGTTGTAAACTTTCGGCTTTCTCTTTTATAGCTTCTACATCTTCCACATAGAAACCACTCATATAAAGTTCTCCACCGGGGTTAAGGCTTTCAACATAGTGCGGCATATCATTCAGCAAAATGTTCCTGTTGATATTTGCTATGATAATATCAAACGAACCACGTTCTTTGATTAATCCGGCATTACCTAATTCTACTGTAATATCCGTAATGTTATTCAGGGCAATATTTTCTTTAGAATTTTCTACACACCACGAATCAATATCAATAGCGGTTATAGGTTTGGCGCCGCGCATGCGGGCAAGAATAGCCAAGATAGAAGTACCACATCCCATATCCAATATAGATTTATTGGTGAGATCCATCTTCAACAACTCACTTATAATCAAGCTGGTTGTTTCATGATGTCCCGTACCGAAAGACATTTGCGGATTAATTAAGATATCGTATTCTACGGTTGGCACATTTTGATGAAATGTACTATGAATAACACATTTATCATCAATAACAATGGGCTGAAAGTAATTCTTTTCCCATTCTTCGTTCCAGTCTTTATCTTCTGCTTCCTGCCAGGTATACGTAATCTCTGTATTCTCTAATGGGAAGCATTCTAACGTCTCTTCTAATATCTTTTCATCAAATAATTCAGCGGGGATATAGGCATTTATTCCACCTTCGTTATCGGTGAAACTATCAAATCCCGCATCACCAAGTACGGCAGATAAAACATCGTTCACGGTTTCCGTACACGGGTTTGTTTTGAATTGAAATTCTAGGTATTTCATTGGCTTGTTATATGTGTCATCTACCAATGATGTGATATGCCTATTAACTACAGATTAAATTATACAAATTTTATATCTGGATTAATTATCTGAGTAATCTGATAATCTGTGGTTCATATGTAAATACATCAGAATCGAATAATTTCACTTCAACGTGAAAGCCACTCGGGATGACAAGATTAGTTTGAAACTTGTAATTTTTCCCCAAAGATATGAAAGTTTGCTAAAAGAATCGTTTAGAGTTCTTCGAAATCATTATTTTTAGGCAATAAAGTGTGGAGTTAATCTTTAACACGTTGCAGGAGTTAGGGAAATCCCTATGAATTTTTGGGGAAAATCTCCTTTCTGTGGTGATTACCTTGATTATCTTTGTAATATGATGAAGTGGAACCATAATAACTCAGAAAACTAAAAAAAGTATGAAAAGAATTGTTTTTTTATCGCTGTTTGCTCTTTGTTTGCCATTCTTAACCATGGCGCAAAGAACTGATGATGATCTTTATTACATTCCGAAGAAGCAGAGCGACACACCGAAAGAACAGGTAAAAGAACAGATCGCACCTGAACCGGAACGAACAAGATCGGTAAATGCGACTACTATTTATGTAGAACCTGAACAAAATGAAACAACTGTTGTAATTCAGGATAGGAGAGGAAAGAATCGTGATATAAATGTAGATGAATATAACCGCCGTTACGATTCAACACAAAATGAATTCGTAATGGAAGACGATACATTATTTATAAAGCAAAAAGGAAATTATCAACTCGATGGAGAGTGGGTGAATGGTTTTGATGGTTCTCAGGATGATTATGAGTATGCCGAAAGAATTGTTCGTTTCCGCAATCCGCGTTATGCTATACACATCAGCAGCCCTTACTATTGGGATGTTGTTTATGGCTTGAACTCATGGGACTGGAACGTATACAATGATGGATACTATGCTTATGCATTTCCAACATTCAGTAACCGCCTTTGGTGGGATTGGCGTTATGGTTCAGTTGGCTGGGGCTGGGGCTGGAACAGTTGGTATTCTCCCGGTTATTATGCCGGTTGGGGCTTTGGTTGGGGTGGATATCCTGGCTATTGGGGTGGAGGTTACTGGGGAGGTGGCTATTGGGGTCATCACCATTACCATCACCACTGGGGGCATGGCGGAGGCTGGGGTGGAAACTGGCACAGGCCGGTTTATCACAATACCCGTAGAAGCTATAGCGCGGGAAGTCGCCCGAGTACATCGGGAACACGCGTAGGAACATCTACCGGTCGCCGCCCAAGTGCATCAGGCACACGCGTAGGAACTTCAACAGGCCGCCGTCCAAGTACATCAGGAACAAGAGTAGGTACCAGTGGCACATCCAGTCGCCGTTCCGAAACAACTCGTCCAAGTACCGGAAACGGATCAGGAAGAGTAGTGGGTACACGACCATCAACAGGTACGCGTCCGGGAAGTACAACACGGCCGGGAGCTACAACACGTCCGGGAGGTTCTTCTTCATCAAGAGGATCATATACACGGCCTAGCAGTACTCAAAGTGGAAGTAGCGCTGTTGGAAGTAGTTCAAGCTCAAGAAGAAGTTTGGGAAGTAGCTCTTATTCAAGACCTTCTTCACCCTCATCCTCCAGTAGAGGGAGCTCAAGCTATTCTCGCGGAAGCAGTAGTTCTTCATCATCAAGAAGCTACTCGCCAAGCAGCAGCCGGAGTTCTTCATCTTCATCACGAAGCTATTCACCAAGCAGTAGCAGCAGCCGTTCAAGCAGTAGCTATTCCAGTGGAAGCAGTGGAAGTTCTTCACGTTCATCCAGTAGTGGTAGCTCATCGCGTTCGTCTAGTGGCGGATCCTCACGTTCATCGGGTGGTAGAAGATAATTTATCTTTTGGGTAAATCCTAAACGTCTAATTTAAAAATTAAACATTTATGAAAGCATTAAAACTAATAATACCAGTGGCTGGCCTTTTGCTGACCAGTGCCACTGCTTATTCGCAAACAGTATATGATACAAATAATATACTTGATACCGAATTGAATGGTACCGGCCGATTTGTAGGTATGGGAGGAGCGATGGGAGCTCTAGGTGGTGATATAACAACCATGGGAACGAATCCTGCCGGTATTGGTATTTACAGGAGTAGCGATTTGAATCTTTCTTTTGGCTTTTCTAATGTAGGCAACAAAGCTATTCACGGCAATAGAGAAGAATCGAATGATAAATTCTTTGGCTCTTTTGATAATGTTGGTTTTGTGCTGTCACTAAAGCAAGGTGATTATACCGGACTTCGGTATGTAAATTTCGGTTTTAATTACCGGAAGCTAAAGTCTTTCGATCGCAATACAGTTATGTCGGGTGATTACAAGGCCTCTCAAACAGATTTATTTGCACATTTGGCGAGTCAGGTTGATTTGGGCGGTGACTATTTTAGTACGGAGGAAGGAATTCCTAATCATATTCCATGGCCCTATACTAATGATCAAATTCCCTGGCTTGGGGCAATGGCATTTAATAGCCATTTGATAAGTGAAGAAGAAGATAATTTCTATTCTCCATACCAATACGGCGATATAGTTTTGGGTGATTATTTCTCACGTGAGAGAGGAGCTATACATTCTTATGATTTTAATATTGCCTTTAATTTTAGCGATAGATTTTATTTAGGAGCTACTCTTGGAATACATGATGTTGATTATAGAAAAAACAGTACCTACTCCGAAGTATTTGATTCTGGTGGCATAAACGATGGTGAATATACCATAGGAAATGATTACTCTCTTGATGGTACAGGTTTCAATTTTAAGTTAGGTGGCATTTTACGACCATTTGAATCTTCTCCATTACGAATAGGTTTTGCTGTTCATACGCCCACTTTTTATCGTCTAACCGCATGGCAGCTCGGATGGATTGCTTCAGATGTATATTATACTGACAAAAATGGAATTGAAAAGGAGGGTAAATTTGAAGGTGTACCACAAGACCTGGATGGCTATGATTTTCCAAGTGAAACCAAATACGAATTAACTTCTCCATGGAAATATAACGTTAGTTTAGGATATACCGTAGGAAGTAATTTTGCCTTTGGTGCCGAATACGAATATACTGATTATTCAACTTCAAGAATGAAGAATGACTATTACGGTAAAATGACATGGGAAAACGATCAGGTAAAGACAAATATGCAAGGAGTACATGCATTGCGACTGGGCGCTGAGTTAAAAGTGGTTCCGGAATTTGCTCTTCGCGCAGGGTATAATTATATTACTTCAGGAACAAAAACATCTGCTTTTAATGAAATGGCATCTAATTCTATTCGTACTGATACTGAATATGCCAACAGGAAAGCAATGAATAATTTTACTTTAGGTTTTGGATATCGTGGTAGCAGTTTTTATGCTGATATGGCTTATCAGTTTAATCATTATAAACAAGATTTCTATGCTTTCGATACAGGTTATGCTGCAAATGTTAACAAATTATCGGCAACCGAAATAACTAACGAAAAACATCAGTTATTATTTACATTAGGTATGCGATTCTAAATAAGAAATCTCTAGCAATAATAACTTTTATGTGTGTAATCCCCGAATACTGAAAGGTTTTCGGGGATTTTTTATATCATATTGTGATCTTATTGTGCGTTAAAATTGTTATCTTCGTATATGTTAATTAAGAAATGATGCTTCGATGATGATATTTGTTCGATTTTTCTGTATTGCTCTGTTTTTCTTAACTTTATTATCCCCTCTTAATGCACAAGAAAAAGTTTTTCCGAAAAATGGAGATGGAATAACATCTCTGCTCCGCAGGTACAACCGTACTGATGTTCAATACCATGTACAATTCCTTGAAATAAATAAAGACCGGCTGGGAAAGAATAATTCCTTGATAAAAGGTAAAGCCTATATCTTACCGCCACTGATGAAGAACGGCAATAAGTTAACCCTTGATGCACCCGCTAAAAAGAAAGAAGGACACGAACCCCTTTTTGGTTCGGCTCTCGCCAACTACCCAATTGAATCTTCCGAACTGGAAGGCGCCACCTTTTATGTTGTCTCCGGCCATGGCGGACCAGATCCGGGGGCTATTGCCCGATTCGAAAATCATACTTTGTGCGAAGATGAATATGCATATGATATAGCGCTGCGTTTAGCAAGATACCTTTTGATGAAAGGAGCTACAGTACATATAATTATCAGGGATCCAAAAGATGGAATACGGGATGACAGACTATTGACAAACAGTAAACGGGAAACTTGCTTGGGAGTTGCCATTCCCGCAGGACACGTTGCCCGACTTCAACAGCGGTCGGATGCCATAAATGATCTTGACAGACAAGACAAAAACAAATATTCGCGCGCCATTTTTATTCATATCGATAGCAGAAATAAAGATAAAAAACTCGATGTGTTCTTCTATCATAGTACATCGGAAGCCAGTAAAAAGCTTGCAAGAACCATGAGAAGTACTTTTGATAAAAAATATGCATACCATCAACCCAACCGTGGATTTACAGGTACTGTGAGCGGACGAAATTTGTATGTGCTGGAAAATACTACTCCTGTGGCACTTTATGTGGAATTAGCTAATATCCAAAATGTATTGGATTTAAGAAGAATAATACAGAAAGATAATCGCGATGCATTGGCAAAATGGATGTGTGAGGGGTTTGTGATGGATTATAAGCTCCTCTCCCCTTAAGGGAGAGGAGCTTTATGTGGGAAACCCATTAGAACTTACTACTATTCAATTCTTTATCAATCAATATATTATCAATTGCATTCAAATTAAACCGTACCCGCTGTTTCGCCTTAAATTTCAGAACGAATAAATCTTCCGTGCCGTTTAATGTTTCCTTTTCTCCCAGGTTTACGAAAGTAGGATACAATGCTTTAACCCCATTGGTATGCAATCTATCATTAGTAAGATTTTCCATTTGCTTCATGTTGATTGTTTCAATCCCGGCAAATTCATATTCCTGCGGATTATAAGGCAATGCAAAACTGAGCGCATTTACAGAGCACAACTCAACGCCTTTCACCTTTATTTCAATAATCTCATCCTTATTATATAATTGCTTTGAAGTACTCAAAACAATGCTTCCCGAAATTTTTTCATCTTTATTTTCTTTATTAACCCCTCCGTCCAAACGCGTGGTAACAAGAGAGATATCATACGCGTCAATAAGGTCATTCTTATTAATATCCCCATTGCTGATGTAACCTTCGAAATCAGCATCCCCTCTTCGTAAACCGGTATAATTAGTGTAAGAAGTAAGGTCATTTCTGTCGATTAATCTATCATTGTTAATATCACCGGGAATATAACTTTCGGTACCCGGAACCTTGAATATGTACAATTCTTTGCCCGAACCAAACCCGCCGACAGCTTCGGTAACATGGATTTTAATATAACGAACGGTAGGTTTATCAGTGAATTCGAATACTTTAACTTCATCATTCTTTTCCCATTGGAATGGTGCAACCTCTATCCAATTCTCCTTATCGTAACTGTAATATACAGTTCCTTTCAGTAAAGTGCCATTGCTAGCGCCCTCACGTGGGAGATAATGCATTTTATCAAGTTGATTAATGGTGTGCAGATCAATAACCATATCGAACGGAGTTGCATTCGGATTACTCCATCGGGTATGCCATAACTCACTTTCTTCGAAATCAAAGAATTTGCCTATACCCGATCCACCCTGGTTAGGAATACTTGTTTCACCCGTAATACCCTGAATGGCAAACTCCAACGGATTCGATTGGGTTGTAGCAGTGAACGTTGCCCAATCAGATACATTATCTTTATTCACTGACCGAATGCGGAACGAATAAGCAGTTTCGGGCACTAATCCGTTGAATAGCAATTCAGTATCTTTAATAGTGGAATAAATAAGATCATTAAATTCTATTTCGTAATAATCGGCATTGGGTACAGCACTCCACGTTGGCTTTAAAGTGTAGGCTTCGGTGTTTTCTTCTGTAACTGTAGCCAGGGCTGGAGCGGTGATTATACCTGTATGGGTTTTATGTCTATCCTGTGGATTAAATTCAAATCCTTCTATATTAACAACCGTTTCATTGGTTGTGATATCTGTAACGGCTAGTTTAACAAGCAATTGAGGATTTTTGGTGATAACTTTTTTCTCGAATTCACTCCCCGAGGTAGCAAAATTATTCAGGTTAGGGGCTGAATTGTAGTAATAGACATTCTCTTTATTTGTGAAATCTTCAATGGAATTTACTTCCGAAAGTTTTATCTTACTTCTACCCATACGGGCAGAAAGTTTTTTGGGCTTAGCGGTAACATTAATACGAAATTCGGTTGATTTATTTTTCTCGAACCCTTTAAAATCTCCAGTTGTGGGGTGTACGGTTAATGTAACGCTGTTCTTGCTACCAACCTTAGATTCAATGAGCGTGGTAACTCCTTTACCCATGCGGTATTCTTCGGTTTCGCCGTCATCATCGTATTCGGTAAATGCGCTATTGTCACATGGATAAACTTCATAAATACGATGTTTGGTGTTAATTTGGCTAACATTATTGTTTGGGTTTGCCAATGGAATGATTGCACCATTCTTTACAAATACCGGAAGTTTCCATAACGGAGCATCAAAGTTGTTAAGTATGCGTTCTCCATCGTACTTTTCGCCTGAAAAATAATCAATCCAGCTACCTTCAGGCAGATAAATGCCATTGCGGATATCATTGCCATTGCCATCTACTTTGGTTCCCTGATAAATAGGAGCAACCAAGAAATAGGGACCATACATAAATTGATATTGCGTGGATCTGCCTTTGGTATAAGTATTTGGGTATTCAAGAAGCATGGCTCTGATCATGGGCATGCCATCGGTAGCTTCTTTGGCAATACTATAGGCATAAGGTATTATTTCCGATTTCATTTTAAGATACCAACGGTTGATAGAAGTAGCAGGTTCGCCCAGTGCATGAGGATATTTTTCGTTAGCTCCCCAACCATCCATATTAAGTTCCATGGGAGTGAAAGTTTTCCATTGGAAATCGCGGATATTAACAGCAAGGTTCTTGCCGCCAAAGATTCCATCCATGTCCGAACAAATATTAGGCTGTCCGGATAGCCCTGAACCAATATAGGTAGGAATATGGAAACGGATGTATTCCCATGCGCCACCCGTTTGGTCGCCCGACCATATTCCGGCATACCGTTGTGTTCCTGCCCAGCCATCAAGAGAAATGATAAATGGTCGGCTATTGCTACCGTAATAGGGCATGATATGCCCCACATCGGCTACGCCATTCAGTCCGAATGAATAACCGGCTCCCACCCATGCAACATCTGTTTTAAGTACCCGTACTCCGGCATCTCTTACTTCCTTTACAATATCTCTCTGTAACAAAGCGCTAATTTCCGGTTTAGGATGCAAATCCGATTGTGTCCATAAACCAATCTTTACTCCTTTATCATCCGCATAATCAGCCAGGCTTTTCAGGTTTTTAATATTACCATCTAAGGTTTCTTCTTGTCCATATCCTGCTCCATATCCATCGTTAGCCAATAACCACCCCAATGGCATATCCCATTTGTTATACCGATCAATTACAGCCCGGGCGGAGAATTGGTAATTGTTCTTTTCTCCATTCAATGATTCTTTAATGCCACCATTATCTTTCTGGCTTTCTTTATACCTTTTACCGTCTTCAAACAGAATACCGTTTTCGTCTTCTTTCCAATAATCGCGGTTGTAAGCATTGAGGTGCCCTTCGTAGAAACCGAATTTAGGGATCAGTACCGGATTTCCTGTAAGCTGATAAAAATCATTCAGAAGCGCTACAGCTCCATCATTGATCATAAAAAAGACATCCAGATAATCCGTTTCATGGTATAGTTTCACTTTTCCGGTTTCGCTGGCGCCGAAATCATATTTACCTTTTTTAAAAGTGTGCCACATCACCGCATAACCCTTGTCCGACCAATAATAAGGAGTAGGAGAGGCCACGCCACCATCCGTCCAGCTGTTTTGATTTTCAATAGCAATGGCTTTTCCTTTGTGAGAGAAGCGTCCGTTCTGAACCCCACCGCCATAAAAATATTCATCGGGATTCTCTTTCAAAGTAACGGTTACTTTCTTTTTTTCGAAAAGAATGGGTTCCACTTCTTCAAATGCAATTGTATTGGTTATCAGGTTAGTAACTTTCATCAATGCAGTTAATTTATCCAGATGTACATTGATTTTTCCTGTGGAGATAGTTACTGAATTGTTCTCTTCACTTAACTTGAGATTGCTGATTGGTTTTCTTGGATTATCAATCAGAATTTGAGCTTCGGGTTTTGCTTCCGGATCTCTTATAATTCCACCCGTATTATCCTGAAAGAGTCGAAAAGTATTATCCCTGTAGAAATCAAATGTCATTCGCTGATTTTCGGTGAGTAATACTTCGATAGTTGTAGGATTGATTTGGTGGGCACTGATAATTTTTTGTTTCGTTTGAGCCAATGTGTCATTATTGGCCATGGCGAATAATGCAAAAATAGAGAATACTGCCCTCGTTAGGTTAAAAGTCGTTTTTTTCATATTTTATATTAATAAGTTAGATTGTGATAGAGGTTGTGCTACAAAACATAATTCGCAGGATATCCTCATAACTATACAAATTTAAGTAAGATTATTTAAAAACGGAATGATGCAGTAAAATCATGCATAAAAAATAGATCAGGATATCAACAATAGGGAACCGGATACCATTTGATACATATTAAAACTTTACACTATAAGTTTAAAAAAAGTTATTAAACATGCTTTTTTTCTTTGATTATTTGCAGATTTCTATAATGTCTGTATCTTTGTACTGTGTTTTTCATAGTATTAGATTTAAGGTTAACAAAGGTTGGGATCAGGCGTGAT
>DAIMFE010000016.1:0-40736 GCA_036724805.1 Bacteroides sp. | reverse complement strand
CAGCAACGTGCATTTTCGAATTACCACGTTGCTGTTGAGACAAATGCAACGTGCTGTTGCTATCACCTATCACCGTGAAAGTGCTTTTTTAACTCCTTGATTAGTGTCGTAAAAGACGGGCTTTTTAAAGTTTCGTTGCACCGCGTGCAACGAAACTTTATTTACAGTAAGGTGTGATTGTTGTGTGTGTATTTTCAGGGTTAGTTAATTGTTGGAACTTACTGTAATTTACGTGTGTGTGCATCATGGAATTAGTTTTATCCGATATGTTTGCCAAAATCCTCATGTTCTTCTGGGCTAATAATTGTACTTTCGGCGAAGTAATTAGGATCATCAGCATAAATATAAACCAGTGAACCTCCTTTAATAAGGTTTATGATATCTTTGCTTACTTCCTTAGGCAAGGCAGGACATCCCAAACTCCTTCCGAGTTGTCCGGTAGATTTAATAGATGCATTACTGGAATATGATGCTGCATGCATAACAATTGCGCGTGCCTTTGCCATATCATTGATACCTTTTTCAAGTCCATCGAGAACAAGTGAGTAACCATTCTTTCCCTGATAGGTGTTTTCAGTAAGGAAAAACCCCAATGAACTTTTGTATGAACCGTTTTTGTTTGAAAACGAGGTTGCATATAAACTTCCGCTATTACGCCCATGGGCAACAAGCGATTTATATAACAACTCTTTGTTTTTCAAATCAATAACAAACAAACGTTCCTCATTAGAAGGTCTTGAATAATCAATCAATGTGATTATTTCCTTCTTTTTATCTTCTATTTTATTATATCCCGTTATAGCTTGTTCGAAAAGTTCGTAATCAATAACACTGTCTAATTGTATTTCACTGTATAGTTTCCAAGTCTCGGGTAATTCGGGCATTGAAAGCTTTCCTTCTTTCTTGTAAAACTTTGAATGTGTTAATGGAATAATGGATAAAATAATTATAATAAAAATCAATCTCCGCATAATAGTTTCATCATTTTGTCGCTGCAAATATATAATTAATTCAAAACAATTGCTGTCTTTGCATTGAATTAACAGAAAAATATAACTTTTTTTTATGACTTCTAACTTAAAGAAGATAATGCCGAATAACGTACCAGTGCGATATAGATGACGTATTAGTACGATAAAGGTGATATTTAAACAATAATATATACTACATCATAATATAAAATCATTAATCAGAAAAAGAAACCAAAATAAGTTATAATTATCTGATTATCTATTGCTTAATTTTAGTTTGAGAAACTATTATTGTAGTGAATCTTACTTTCATAAGAGTTTTTGATGTAGTATCTTTTAATGAATCCGCCAGTCTATTCACATATTTTTGCATTCAGTGATGCGACTTAAATTATTAATAAAATCTAGTTATTATGAAAAGAAAACCATTTCTATGGAAAGCACTACAACTCCTAACTATTTGCTGTATGCTCTTTCTTTCCAGCTCAAAACTCTATGCTCAATCTGGTATTGATATAAGTGGGGTTGTACTGGATGCGAGTTCAAACGAACCGTTAATCGGGGTATCAGTCTTTGAAAAAGGGGTTTCGTCTAATGGAACTATCTCCAACCTCGATGGACAATTTAAATTAAAAGTAGCCCCGGGATCAACAATTGTTTTCTCGTATATAGGATACCTTACAATCGAAATGAAAGCGGAGACTGTAAGAGGCAATATCCTGTTAAAAGAAGATTCTCAAACATTAGATGAAGTTGTAGTAGTGGGGTATGGAACGCAGAAAAAGGTGAACCTTACCGGTGCGGTTTCTGCGGTTAAGATAGACGAAGCTATTGCCAGCCGTTCTATCTCTTCCGCATCATCGGGTTTAGCCGGTCTTGTTCCGGGATTAGTTGTTAGTCAGTCAACTGGTTTTGCCGGTCAAAGTGGGGCAAGTTTACAGATTCGCGGATTAGGAACAATTAATAACGCCTCACCTTTAATAGTGGTCGATGGTATGCCCGATGTTGACATTAACCGTATCAACATGAACGATATAGAAAGTATATCTGTATTAAAAGATGCAGCTTCATCGGCAGTGTATGGTTCGCGCGCGGCCAATGGTGTAATACTTATTACTACCAAAAACGGTCTCGGACAGAGCAAGGCCAAGATCACCTATACCGGTTCGTTTGCTGCTGCCGATCCGGTAGAGTTTTATGATTATCTTGCCGATTATAGCCGTGCGATGACAATGCAAATACGCGCTGCCGGAACAGGAAACACCTCAACCAATTTCCGCGAAGGAAGCGTAGAACAATGGATGGCCATGAGTATGGTTGATCCTATTCTTTTTCCCAATACCGACCAATATGATGCTATGTTCCGCACAGGGCATGTTATGAATCATACAATCTCTGCGTCAGGCGGTTCTGATAAATCGAACTTCTATATTTCTGTAGGAATTATGGATGAAAAAGGACTTCAGGTTCATAATGATTATAAGCGTTATAACATGCGTTTTAATATGGATCATAAGATCAGAGATAATTTTAAGATTGGTATTAAAACGGATGGTTCATGGTCCGAAGGTCGTATTCCAAGAAGCAGTGGTTTGGAAAATGCCGGATTGAAATATGTTGTATCCGGAATTTTAAACAAACATCCCGAAACCGGACAGTATGGTGGCGCTATGGCTTATGGTGAAAATTCAGGAGCCGGTAATACAATTGCCGAATATGAAGCCTATAAAACCGAACGTTCTCGTAAAGAATACAATGCAAATGCTTATGCGGAGTGGGAACCAATTAAAGGATTGAAAATGAATGTTAGCTATGCGCTGAAATACTATAATCAATTCCAGAAGTCTATTCAAAATCCTTTGCAGCAATGGAACTTCCAAACCAATACACCCGCTCGTACCATGCCCGACAATGGTGGAGACGGTATTACTAACTCAAATAGCGAAGGGCATAAAACCTTATTTCAGGGACGCGTTAATTATGATGTTGAACCTTTTAGAGGTCATAGCTTATCGGCTATGTTTGTAGCAGCCGAAGAATATTGGTTCGACAGAGGTTTTAATGCATGGAGAAAAGATCGTCTTCATCCTTCTCTTGAAGAACTCGATGCAGCCTCTGCAGCCCAGCAAACGAATGGCGGAAACTCCAGCTCGGAAGGGTTGCGCTCATTTGTAGGTCGCCTTAATTATGCCATGTACGATAAGTATCTGATCGAATTAAACTTCCGTTACGATGGCTCGTCACTTCTGGCTAAAGGTAAACAATGGGGATTCTTCCCTTCTGCAGCGATAGGTTGGCGTATTTCCGAAGAAAACTTCTTTGCTCCGCTCAAATCTCTTGTAAGCAATGCGAAGATCAGGGCATCTATTGGAGCTTTAGGTAATAACAATCTGGGAAATGAAGCAAAATTAGTGCAACGTTACGAACAGAACAATACGTTGCTTACTACCAATTATATTCAGGATGGGAAAGTAGTACAAGGATTTAGTGTAAAGAAGCTGATTAATAAAGATCTGTCATGGGAATCTACAAGAGTTATTAATTTTGGCTTAGATCTTGGCTTCTTTGATAATAAACTTACTGCCGAAATAGATTTCTACGATCGGTTAACTACCGATATGTTGCGGAGACAAACTCTTTCGAATATTTTGAGCGGATATCAACAACCCTATCATAATATTGCCGATATGAGAAATCGTGGTGTGGAAGCCAATGTTACATGGAGGTCTAACATAGGTAAATTTAACTACAGCGTGAATGTGAATGGATCATACAATGTTAATAAGCTCGAAAAATGGGGCGATCCTTTATCAAAAGGGTGGGTAAGAGTAGATATGCCATACCAGTTCTTATATATCTATCAGGCATATCCGGGTTTAGCCCAATCATGGAGTGATATATACAATGCTCCTTTTCAAGGAAATTATACTGCTCCGGGAGATGTTCTTAGAGAAGACCTTAACGGCGATGGTAAGATTGATGGTGAAGATAGGAAAGCATGGAATAACCGGTATCGCAATTCTCCATTAGGCCAATTTGGTGTAACTCTTACAGCTGCTTATAAGGGATTTGATTTACAGGCGCTGTTTCAGGGAAGTTATGGAAGATGGGATGTATGGTTGGATGATTTCAATACTGTGAACATACCTGCCGACCGTTTCGGTTTTCAGGAAATGCACTGGAATGATACCTGGTCATTAGATAACCGCGGTGCTTCTCTGCCAAGATTGGTAACCGGTAGCGGTGGTTCAAATCGTGATGAATCTACTTTTTGGGTGCAGCAAACAAGTTATTTGCGTATGCGTAATCTACAACTTGGATACTCCATTCCACAAAAGATTCTGGATAAAATATCTTTTAACCGTACCCGTATCTTTGTTTCTGCCGAAAACCTTTTCACAATTACCGGATGGAAAGGTATTGAACCGGAAAAGAATCACAGTAATGATGCATATCCATTGGTTAAGACATATTCCGTTGGTGTGAACATTGAATTCTGATTACCTTAAATACAAGTAAATATGAAATACTTAAAATATCTTTTTATAATTGGAGCAGGATTTCTTACCTCATGTGTAAGCGATCTTTTAGATAGAAAATCTACAATAGAAGTATCTTCAGAGTTATTCTGGACAAGCCCTGGCGATGCTTTATCTGCAACATACGGGGTGTACAACGCAACCAGAACACTGTTTGCTACCGATTGCTACTATGATGGACTTGGTGAGTTTCAAAATACACGTGGAAAGAGCTTTGGCGATGTAGGTAGCTGGACACCTGCCGGATGGGTAACCAGTGGTTTTAGCTCTATGTGGTCTAACGCTTATCAGGTAATAAACCGCGCTAACTTCACAATAGAAAATGTGGAGAAGATGATTGAGGTGGAAGCAGTCGAAGCAACACAAAAATCATTGGAACGCATTAATGGCGAAAATTATTTTCTTCGGGCATTGGCTTATTTTCGCCTGATACAGAACTGGGGAGATGTGCCTTTCTATACTCATATACTTAGTGGAAATGCAGAAGCAAGAACCCTTTCTCGTATGCCAATACAAGATATAAAAGATAAATTACTTGAGCATCTTGAATATGCAATCAGTGTATTGCCCGATAAAGTACAGGATTCGGAAAGAGGAAGAGTAACTAAAGTGGCTGCTTTAGCTTTCAGAGGGAAGATTGAACTTTTCTGGGCTTCATGGAAAAAGAATGGATGGCCCGAACTTGATGGGTTTACGCAAGATGCATCCGAAGCGAACGAATATTATAAACTGGCTGCTGCCGATTTTAGAAAGGTAATTAACGATTACGGATTGAAATTATTCAGCGAAGGTAATCCCGGTAATTATCAAACTCCTAAATATTGGGAACTTTTTCAATATGAAAACGAATATTGTTCCGAAATTATTTTCTCTATTCAATATGGGGGTCCGTTGCTTTCGCAAGGTGAAAGTTTAATGCGCGACTTTGGAACCCGTTCTACCGGAAATGCACAGTGCTGGATTATGCCTACCAACAGATTAGCAAACAGATATCAATCTTGCCAAACCGGAGATTTTCTTCCGGAACTGCAATTATCGGAAGATGCTACTATTCAAAACGGAGCATTAAATCGTGCTTCTTATGAAAATCGCGACTGGAGAATGCGTTCTACTATATTATGGAACGGAGAAAAGATCGTCAAAATATCTAACGATGGTATGACTGCAGGTGATAGTCTTACATGGGTTTTAGGGGAAAATCAGGAAGCCAGAGGCTTTGTAAATAACGATGCCAGTAACCAAACCGGATATATCTACCGCAAATGGATACGTCAACAAGGACTTGCCGAACGTACCGATGGCCCACAAGACTTTTACCTGATGCGTCTTGCTGATGTATATCTTATGTATTGTGAAGCAGTAAACGAAACAGATGGACCATCTGCTGAACTGGTTACTTTGGTAGACAAAATCCGTGAGCGCGGTAATCTTCCGGGATTGAAACCGGAAAAATATGCAACTAAAGAAGAGTTTTTCAAAGCTATCGAACAGGAACGTATTGTAGAATTGGCTACCGAAGGACAACGTTCGTTTGATATTCGTCGCTGGAGAAAGGTGAAAGAAATATGGGGCGAAGCTAATAGTGATGGCTTGACTTTATATAATACCAAAGGTGTACGCGTGAGAGATGAATTCAAAAATGCGCCGGAACGTGAGATAGAGAGATATTATATCTACCAGATTCCCGAAACGGAAAGAGATAAAAATCCTAATCTTACTCAAAACAAACCCTGGTTATAATCCGGTTAAGAAATTTCTAATATATTCAAAAGAAAGTAGTATGAAAAATATATATAAAATATTGAGTTTAATGTTTGTCTGCTTAATGGCTAGCGCTTGTGGAGACAGCCCGATAGACGACCGTGGACTTTTGATAACCGATAGTGAAGAGTGCTATATGTCTAGCTTTGAAGTACGTGGACCAGACGATCGTAATGTAATTGTTTCATATAATATAGAAGATATTGATGAAACCCACAGTACGATAAAAGCTGTTGCGGCATTTGGTACAAATCTGAAGCATGTTAAACCTCATTGTTCTATCGCAACAGATGCCAGATTAGAACCCATGATGGGATCATGGATTGATTTCTCTCAGCCTAAAGAGTATACCGTAATCTCCGGTAATCGTAAGGTGAAGAAAACCTACACTATTACTATTACGCTTCAGGGAGAATAAGCAGAACCAATAACCAATAAAAAGTACTGAGATTATGAAATTATATAAATTTGCACTATTATTCGCTATGGCAGGACTGTGCTTCTCCTGTAGTGATGATGACGACTCTACATTGAATAATGATCTGATTAAGAAGACTGTAGCACCTGCTATTGTTGGAGAGAAACTGGAGTTTGCTTATGCGATGGGCGCTCAATCGGGAAGGCTGAAAACAGCTGAAGCAATTGCTTCAATACCCGGAGCCACCGGAACTAACTTTGAACCGTACTCATGGTTCACTGCCCGTACCCAAACAACAATTGACGGTGTTGAATATGCTGCCGGCAAAGATATTCCATTGAAAACAGTAAAAGATTTCTCCACCAATGGTAATGTATCAACTGCTTCTATGGAAGATAAGATAGATGAAATCTACATGAAGCCTTATGTTACTTATGGCAATAAAGTAGATCTTATTGCTGCTACTATTCGTTATTTTTATGTTGTTCCTGAAGAAGCAAAAGGTAAAACCGTGTCATTCGAATTCAGATCAGAATCAACAACAGGTGCCAGCGCAAGCTACCGCACTCCTTCTTATACTGTTTCTAAGATGGATATGAAGCGATTGATTAACATGGAAAGTGGAAGGGAATGTTATTTCTCCATCGAGCACATGGCTGCCTATACTAAAGAAGAGGTTGCTGCCCAAAATTTGGCCGATAAGATTGACTTTATATATATGTATCAGGAAAGACTGGATGGTTTTACTTACAATCATTCGTTTGTTTCTCCGGGCACCGATCCTAAGTTTATTGCTATTGATGGGATGATTCCTTCCGGAAGCACTAATAAAACCGTAATGGAAAAACGTGCCAATGTACGGGATGCTCAACTAAAAGGAAGCATTCCAAACGTATATATTGATGATATTGATTTCCAGACTCTTGATTTAAGCGCGGCTGTTGACTATGCTCTCAACTTTAACAAGGATGATGGTGCTTTCATGAAAACTGCCGATGGTAAATATGCAGCTTATGTTTATGTGAATTCACTTCCCGATTTTAATAATGGAATAAATCACATGACTGTTAGTATTAAACGTTATCCACTTCAATAAACACACTATGAACCGCATCTATATATTTTTTTTGGTTCAGTTCATACTGCTTTCAGTACATGCGGTTAATCCCGGGTCGGTTTTTACCGACCGCCCCGTGGATACGCATGCGCTGTACTTTACTCCGGAGAATTTTGGTGTTAAGGCAGATGGAAGTATGGATGTTTCGGATGCTTTGCAGGAAGCGTTGGGTCGGGTAAAACGTTCCGAACTGGGCTGTGGGATTCTCTTTGTACCTGAGGGAAAATATAAACTAAGTAAAACAATCTATATTCCATCGGGTGTTCGTTTAATAGGCTATGGCAGTAAACGACCACAGTTTGTTCTCGGCAAAAATACACCTGGGTTTCAGGAAGTAACGCCTGAGACCGGTAAAGGAAAATACCTCTTCTGGTTTATTGGTGGCAACTACAATCCCGAACGCCCTGTGGGAGATGCCAATGCAGGAACATTCTATAGTTCTTTAATCAATGTAGATATCAAAATAGAAGATGGTAATCCCAATGCGGTTGGAATACGCGCCCACTTCGCTCAACATTGCTCCATATCAGCTGTAACCATATATGTTGGTAATGGAAAGGCCGGTATTGTTGATGCCGGAAATCATTTAGAGAATGTTGCGGTTTACGGTGGTGATTACGGATTAAATACAGTGAAGTCGGCTCCGGGCTGGCCAATAATGTTATTGAACACACATTTTGAAGGACAACGGAAAGCGGCGATACTTACCCATGAAGGCGGTTTAACTATTGTACGCACACACATTAAAAATACACCGGTAGCCGTTGAAATCGGTGATAATTCGCCCGACCGTTTGTTCATGGAAGATTGTATCTTCGAAAATGTTAAGAATAGAGGTTTAGTGCTGACCGATGCCGGTTACGCAGCCACACAAATTAATCTGAGGAATATACAGTGTAAAAACGTTCCGAACTTCTCGCTCGAACGTAACAACAACCAGCAGGTTTCCGGAAAAGGAAAGATGTATAATGTTTCCCGGTTTGTCTATGGTTTCAATGTTTCCGATCTGGAATCAACACCCGAAGTTATTCGGGTTGCTGAATTAGAAATGATAAAATCTATTGTTGGATTAGATGATAGCGATACGCCGTCTTTACCTGTTACGCAGGAATGGGTCAATGTTCGTGATCTAGGAGCAAAAGGAGATGGCTTTACCGATGATACGCAGATTTTCAAAGATGCCGTAGAGAAATATCCGAATATCTATATTCCTCAAGGTTGGTATGTTGTAAAAGAACCGTTAACGCTGAAACCCAATACTAATTTTATTGGTTTACATCCGGGGAGTACTATAATTCTCACGCTTGGCGGTAATCCAAACTTTAGTGGATTCGGTTCTCCACAGGCACAGATAACAACCCCGCAAGGTGGTAAGAACATTGTTTGCGGTATTTTCCTAAATGCCGATGCTTACAATTACCGTGCAGTGAATTGCAAATGGATGGCAGGGGAAGGATCGTATATGTACGATGTAAAGTTCAGTGGACACGATAAAGACAGATTCCATTTCAACGGACAGAGTGCAGCTAATCCGTTACAGAAACCTATGCGTGAAGTTCGCGACATGCAGAATCTTATTACCCGTGCTTGGGATAATCAACACTGGAGCCTTTGGATAACCAATGGCGGAGGGGGAGCTTTCCGTGATCTCTGGACTGCTAACGAATTCAGTTCCGCAGGTTTGTATGTAAGCAATACTCAAACACCGGGAAAGATTTACGGAATGTCTTTGGAACATCATTTACGCAACGAAGCCATATTCCGGAATGTTTCTAACTGGAAAATTTATGATTTTCAGTTTGAAGTGGAAGCCGAGGGTATAGATACACAGCCCCTTGATCTGGTAAATTGCGAAAACCTGATGTTTGCCAATTTCTATACCTACAGGGTATCGCGAATGTTGAAACCTTATCCATCGGCAGTGCGTACATGGAATTGCAGAAATATAGAATTCTTGAATGTACATAATTATGCGCATCAACGGGTTAAGTTTACTTCTAATTCAAGCATATACGATGTTAATACCCGCCGTGAAGCCCGTCAGTGGGAACTTGCGCGGTTAGTTGTTACAGGAAAAGAAAGTAAAAAATATCCTTTGACTTACGAAACAGGTAAAGTAGAACAAATAACCACAGGTTTTGAATTCGTAGACGGGCTAACAACTGATAGCAAAGGAAATATTTACTTCTGCGAGCACCGGATGAGGCGTGTCTATAAGCTCGATAAAGCCAGCAGCCAAATAACTTATATCGCGGATTTTCCATGGAATGCTGTTGCACTGGCTTGCGATACTAAGGACAATTTGATTGTAGTAACCAAATATATCGCTCAACCCGGCTATAACAATGATGATACCCGTAAAGGTAATTCGCCTCTATTTGGCTGGCGTGGTTCGGGTGGCTTGTGGGGATTTACTTATGTTCCTAAGTTATATTCCATAAATCCGGATAATCCCGATGAAACTTTTAAAGTTTTGCCTTTAGCTACCATGGGAAGTATTAAACCGGAGAAAGTATTCTATCTGAATAACCGCAGCTTATCACAGAATGAATATTACGGGGGAGCAAAGCCAAAACAATGTTTTGTAGCACCGGATGGAGTTACTATTATCCCGTATTATGAAGATCTGTTCAGGTGTTCCTCATTAGTGGCAGGCGAACCGGGTAAAACGGTTTATACCATGGATGAATACCACCAGCGTGTTGTTCGCTCTGAAGTAGATTCTGATGGATTCCTTCAGAAGAGCACTCCTTATATCAATTATGGGGATCGTTGTGTTATAGCAGATAGCAACGGTGACTTTTATGTAACGAATGGAGATGTATATATTTTCGATGCCCAAGGCAAACAAAAAAGTATAATTGAAGTACCCGAACGGCCAACATCATTGCTGATAGAGAACAATGTTCTATATATTACTGCGGTTGCTTCATTGTATCAGGTAAAGTTGCGATAAAATATTTAACGGTAAGGTAGGGAATTATGAATAAAGCGATTTACAAATTAGCAATAGGTTTCCTTTTTGCATTCTTTTCAATATCCCTTCACGCAAGTCGGGAGGTAAAAACCATAAATGAAGGTTGGGAGTTTATAAAAGGAGATCTATTCGGTACCGCACAAGAAGCACAAAATAATATAGGGGAATGGGAAAAAACATCCATTCCTCACACCTGGAACGCCGATGCCTATACCCATAAAGGCTACTATAAAGGCATCGGCTGGTATCGTAAACAGGTCACTATTCCCCAAAGTTGGAATAATAAACAACTATTCTTAAAATTCGAAGCAGCAAGCAAATCCGCCGAAATATTCATAAATGGCGAATTTGTTGGAGAACATAAAGGCGGCTATACTGCTTTTACTTTCGATATTACTCCTTATTGCTCTTTCTCATCTCCCAATATTATAGTTGTTAAAGTAGATAATTCCAGAATCGACATACCTCCCATATCCGGAGACTTTACTTTCTTTGGTGGTATCTACCGGGATGTATGGCTGATCGCCACAGCTAAACAGCACTTCGATATGCGGAAGATGGGGTCGGATGGAATATTCATTGAAACTCCCGAAGTTACCAAACAGCAAGCATCATTAACTATTAAAGGAAACATACAAAATGATGCAACAGAAAAAAAACGTTTATTGATTGAGCACACGCTACTATCCCCGGAGGGGCTCATTGTTCAAACCTTAAAAAGAAATATAACCATCAATCCGGGAGAAACTTTTTACTTTAATGAAAAAGCAGCTTCTGTTTTAACTCCCAAACTATGGACACCCGAAAATCCTCATTTATATAAAATAGAGTCGGTAATCAAAGATGCTAAAACCAAAGAAGTTGTTGATGTTTTATGCAATTATACCGGTTTCCGCTGGTATCGATTCGATGGAAAAGAAGGCTTCTTCCTGAATGGTAAGCCTTATAAGTTAAGAGGTATATGCCGTCATCAGGATCAAAAACCAATTGGTGTAGCATTAACCGATGAAATGCATCGCCGGGATATGTTACTCATGAAAGAAATGGGAGCTAATTTTATTCGTATATC
The DNA here is from genome assembly GCA_036724805.1 of Bacteroides sp. Lineage (GTDB taxonomy): Bacteria > Bacteroidota > Bacteroidia > Bacteroidales > Bacteroidaceae > Bacteroides. The sequence goes on along the minus strand of DAIMFE010000016.1, from coordinate 28,884 downwards.
ACATTATCCACAAGATAATGCAATCATTGAACAATGCGATAAGTTGGGAATGCTCGTATGGGAAGAAATTCCAATCATTGATATTGTTCCCGATACCGAAGGGTATGCGGAAACCTGTGAAATGAATCTTCGCGAGATGATTTGTCAGCACTATAACCATCCGTCAGTAATAACATGGGGGTATATGAATGAAATCCTTTTGGTAACTTTGCGCCGTTATAAAGAGAAAGAAACCCTTCAACCCATTTTGGATAGAACTGTAGAACTAGCCAAAAGGCTTGAAGTGGTTTTAAAAGAGGAAGACCCTTATCGAGTAAGCACCATGGCATTTCATGGAAGTAACGACTACAATAAATATGGATTAGGAGATATTACTGATGTTATAGGCTGGAATCTGTATCAGGGCTGGTACGGCGGACAGTTGAATGGCTTTGATCAATTTCTGGATAATCAGCATAATCAGCATCCCACACATCCTATTATTGTAAGTGAATATGGGGCCGGATCGGATAGAAGGCTTCATTCTTTCCAACCCAAAAGTTTCGACTTTAGTATGGAATACCAGCAGAAGTATCTTGAACATTACCTCCCGGCAATGGAAAACAGAGATTTTGTCGCAGGCAGTACTCATTGGAACTTTATAGATTTTTCGTCAGCTTTACGGGATGAATCCATGCCACGCATCAATAACAAAGGGCTGGTTTATTCAGACCGCACTCCTAAAGATGTATTTTATTATTATAAGGCAATGTTCCGGAAAGATATTCCTGTTCTGCACATTGCATCACGCGATTGGACTAAAAGAGCGGGTATTCAAACGGGCAATAATCCGGTTATCCAACCTGTAAAAGTTTATACTAATCTTTCGGAAGTAGAATTGTGGTTGAATGGAAAGTCTTTAGGAATAAAAAAGAGCGAAAATTGTACAGCTATATTCAATGTTCCCTTTACGGAAGGAATAAATGTATTAAGAGCCAATGATGCGCGGAACCAACAAATTGAAGATGCGATAAATATACAATTTACCACTATTCCGGAGATACTCACTAAAGAAAATATGTCGAAATTAGAGTTGGCCATTAATGTGGGTAGCAATTGTTTCTTTAGCAGCGATGAAAGTGAACTAACCTGGTTACCCGATCGTCTCTACAAGAAGGGAAGCTGGGGATATGTAGAAAACACTGATTCCAAAGAAGCCGGAACACAGACGGAGATTCAAAATACTTTGGACAACCCTCTTTTCCAGACATTGCGTATTAACCCCGGCAGTTACAGGTTTGATGTTCCGAATGGTGAATACGAAGTTGAATTGTTATTTGCCGATATATTCAACACGCGAGAAAATCTCGTTTACCAATTAGGACAGCCTGTTGCCGAAAGTAGTAAAGGAAATGCCTTTAGCATATTTGCCAATACTATTCAATTGGAGAATTCCTTTATTCCCGGTGAAGAAGTAGGATATTTCCAGGCTATACGGAAAAAGTATATTATTGCTGTAGCAGATAACAACGGTTTGCATATTCGCTTTGAAACCAATAACGGCAAAAGTTTTTTAAACGGTTTGAAGATAAGAAGATTGTAAGCAAGCGTCATTCTATATTTCTTAAATCTATGTCTTTTCGGAACCCCACTTGTTAAAAATCATAATTTTATATAACAAGTGGATTGTTTTTAACGTTTTATTTTCTAATATTGCCTCACGAGAGATGCCGTTTTTTGAAAGAATCATTAAAATCATTAATAATGAAAAGAGTAGTATACAGTATTTTTGTGTTAGCATTGTTTCTACTGCCTAGCCTAAACCTCAAAGCACAGTGTAGTTTAGAAAATAATTACTTCCAATCCGGTGAGGTTTTAACCTATGATATGTATTTTAAATATGGTATAATTTATAAGAAGGCAGGCGTATCTGCACTTACTGTTAATGATGGAATGTACAATGGAGAAAGTGTATATAACCTACAGCTAACAGCCAGATCTACAGGATTAATCAAAAGCTTTTTTACCGTTAACGATACTTTAAAATCTATTGTTACAAAAGATTTCATCCCTTTAGCATATAGCAAAGATGCACATGAGGAAGGCGATCATACCATTGAGAGAGCCACTTATGATTATACCGATGGGAATATAAAAGTGAGAAATGTTAATAACCGGAATGGTAGATTGCGTTACGATACAACTTATGTGTCTAATAATTGCATGTATGATGTAATTAGCATTATTTATTATGCGCGTACACTCGACTTTTCTCGAATGAATAAAGGGGAAAGGAAAACAGTTTCCTTTTTCGCCGGACGTAAAATGATGAATATGCAAATTGAACACCAAGGTGTTGAAGTTGTAAAAGCTAATAATGATAGAGAATACAATTGCGTAAAACTAGCTTTGATAGGGAGTGCAGCGGCTTTCGAAGACAAGCACGAAGCAATGAAAGTATATCTCACAAATGACACAAATCGTATTCCTGTGCGAATAGAATCTAAACTTAAAATAGGAACTGCCCGGGTTGTACTGAAAAGCTATAAGGGGCAAAGAAATTAGTATTTCCCTAAACAGAGGATTGATTAAGCAGCTGTAGGCTGCTTAATCAATAAATCGTTTCGTCAATCCATTATATTCATCAATCCGTCTATCCCTGAGAAATGGCCACCAGCAACGAACATTTTCAGAGCGCTGCATATCTATTTCTACTATCAGATTCTCTTCTTCAATATTACCGGCCTGCGATAGAAATTCTCCTTGTGGCCCCACCACAAAACTATTTCCCCAGAATTGAATGCCATTCGTTTGTCCGGAGGGATCTGCTTCGTGCCCAACCCGGTTTACTGATATAACCGGTAGGCCGTTGGCTACTGCATGCGCCCTTTGAGAAATGATCCATGCATTTAGTTGCCGGTTTTTTTCCTCTTCCGTATCACTAGATTCCCAACCAATTGCAGTAGGGTATATAAGCAGTTCTGCGCCCTTCAGTGCCATAAGGCGGGCGGCTTCCGGATACCATTGATCCCAACAAACCAATACTCCAAGTTTACCAATAGAAGTCTTAATAGGTTCAAATCCTATATCGCCGGGGGTGAAGTAAAACTTTTCATAATAGGCCGGATCATCCGGAATATGCATTTTACGGTATTTTCCTGCTATGCTACCATCTTTATCAAAAACAACAGCAGTATTATGATAGAGACCCGGAGCTCTTTTCTCAAACAGGGAAGTTACTAATACAATCTTTAATGCCGCAGCTAACTGAGAATAAATTTGGGTTGAATTACCCGGGATGCTTTCTGCCAGATCAAACAAATCCGTATTCTCTGTCTGACAAAAATATAAAGAGTTATGTAGCTCCTGGAGTACAATCAATTCGGCACCATTACCGGCACATTCTTTTATACTAGCCGCCAACTTATTTATATTGCTTTTAATCTCTGTTTTATTTAATTGTTGAATGAGTCCGACTTTTAATATTCTTCCCATATATTCCTTATTTAATAACTTTAAGTGGATACTGCATGGTTACACAGTGCAAAGATCCATGTTGCTTTATCAATACACGACAATCAATGCCTATTATTTCTCTATCGGGAAATGCTTTTTTTAGCACTCTTTTTGCCTTTGTGTCATTATTTGGTTGATTATATGTTGGATATAGAACTGCCCCATTGATAATAAGAAAATTTGCATAAGTAGCAGGTAATCTTTCCCCTTCTACTTCTATCTTATTGGCCATTGGAAGTGCATAAATTTGATAAGGTTCACCGGAAAGAGTACGAAAACTCTTTAATTGTTCTTCCATTTCCAATAAAGCATTGTAATGTTCATCATCCCGATCTTCACACTTAACGTATGCGATAGAATTAGGAGAACAAAAACGTGCCAACGTATCTATGTGACTATCAGTGTCATCACCAGCTAGATAACCATAATCCAACCATAAAATCCGTTGCAGGTTAAAAGCGGATTTGAGGTAACTTTCGATTTCTTTTTTTTCATACCATGCATTACGGTTAGGAGAGAGCAGGCACTCGGAAGTAGTTAACAGCGTACCCATTCCATCGCTTTCGATAGAACCACCTTCCAGAACAAAATCCAAACGATTTTTATATTCTCCATTCAGTATGCCTTCTTTCGTCAATTTGCGTGTTATCAGATTATCATGATCGGATGCAAATTTTAATCCCCATCCGTTAAAGGTAAAATCCAATAGTATCGGTTCGGAGTTACCGAGCATTGTAATCGCCCCATGATCTCTGGCCCAGGTATCATTCGAGCCGCTTTTGAAGAAACGTACGTTCTCGATAGCAACATGAGGTAATATCTGTTTAAAAACATTTTCAGGTTCAGGGGTAACAATTAGCAATAATTCTCTTTTCGCTATTTCACCGGCTATTTTAATAAAGCACTCCTGTACTTCCTGCAAGCAGTAATTCCAGTCGGTATTGGCATGAGGCCACGTTAATTGTACACCACTTTGTGGGTACCATTCTGCCGGAAGAAAAGATTTATTTAATTCTGTTATTTTCACTATTTCCGTTGTTCCTTGGGCTTTCTGTCGAAGAATGGGTTTTTTGATGATGCACTGATAGGAATTGCCATAATCATTTTACATCCCTCCAGCCAATTAAGGCGTTGAGCAGCTAATCCGGCAGAAAACATAATACGTGTATCTAATCTTAAATCGGATGCGGTTGCACAGGCAGAACCTAAGGCAATACCTACATCAATGGAATTCAATGTGCAGGGAACCCCCTCGGGTCTGGAAGCACATGTTAGAAAACCACAATGGCCACAATTCAATCCTTGTTCTTTTTCGCGTGTTCCTATCAACATAATGCATTCGGCATTAAGAATGTTATCCGCATCACGAAGAAAGAATTTAAATCCATTTTCTTTCTGCAATTCCAGCATCTTTTCAGATAATATATTGATATCGTTACCATCAATTATGGCGATTTCAATTAGATCAACTCCTTTTCCTTTCGGGGCTGTTCGGGCGGCAGTCATCATCTGCTTAGCAGCGTTTATAACATGCTCGTTACGGCAATTACGTTCGTTCAAAATCATTTTAGATATTTTTAAGATAGAAGGAACAAAGATAGTAAATAAAAAGATGAAAAAGAAAAGAGGGCTTGTTACCGATGATAGTATTGGAGAAGATAACGGAAAAGACTGTATTTAATGCTTTGCGAGATGTACATCTCGTCAATTATTAAAAGCTCACTCTTCTTTTTGCTATTTAAATGTTGGTTTATGATAGTTTTTAGAGATTAATTGGCTGTTATTAAACCTTCTTGAAAGCGATAATTAATAATATTGCATGCGTTATAAATGTAAAATACTCATGAATAAAAACATCATTGCTTGCTTTTTCCTGCTTTTCGGAATACCATCGGTTTATTGCCAGATAAATCTTACGCCGGATAAAAAATTAGAAAAAGAAATTCTTGAAGCAGGTCTTATACATAATCCTCTTCCTCTAAATACAGAAAATTCTTTTGAGGCGAAAGAATTAAAAAAGAAAATATTGTTGAGTGAACAGCTTTCAATAACTACTGCTCTAAATGGATGGGTACATTCCGGATTAGGAAGAATGTCTTTCTCGCAAGAAAAAAATAGCTCAGATGAAGGTGCTTTAAAATTAGAATTCCCCACAGATACCGGAAAACGGGCTACCGGTTCTCCTTCCGATCCTGATTATGCCACATATGGCGGTAGCCGGGTGACTCTCAACATAAATGGTAAAAACTGGGAGAAATATAACCGGATCTTTTTCTCTATTTATCCCGATTGCGATGGCGCTCGTGTTGTAAATATGAATCTTACTTTTGAAAATGACAATGCAATTCCTAAGCAAGGTTTTAATAAACCAAGTGGCTCTCATTTAATAAATCTGGTTAATAAACAATGGAACACTTGTTTTCTTGATATCGATGAATATCAACGGGATAAAGTGATGAGAATTGCTTTTGGAACGGCGTTAAGAGGAAAAGACCGAACAATGGGCGATTCTGCTATATATTATGTAAAGGATATACAATTACAGCAAATTGAAAATCCGGAAGCCGTTAGCGGATGGATACCGGGTGATGATAAAATTATATATTCAACTTCGGGATATGCTTTAAATAGTAATAAAACTGCTATAGTAAACAGTGAAAGTGATGTGAACACCTATCAACTTATTGATGCTGAAAGCAACGGGGTTGTGTATGAAAACAAAATTAAATATGAGAAAACAACCATTGGTGAATTTGGTGTAATTGATTTCACTTCATATAACATCCCCGGAAATTATAAATTAAAAGTAGGAGAGAAGATTACCCCTTCTTTTGCTATTATTAATAATGTATGGGATAATTCATTGTGGCGAACTCTAAATTTTATTTTCTGTCAACGTTGTGGTTATTCTGTTCCTGGAATACACAGTACCTGCCATATTGATTTGTGTTCTAAACATAACGGAAAATCTATTTCGTATTCAGGAGGTTGGCATGATGCAGGAGACTTGTCTCAACAAACACTGCAAACCGGGGATGTTACTTTTGCGCTTCTTGAAGCCTATAATAAATTGAAAGATAGAAATACGCCACTTGCCATGCGGTTGCTGGAAGAGGCAGAATGGGGGTTGGAATTTATACTAAAGAATCGATATGGAGATGGCTATCGTGCCAGTAGTGTTGGACTGCTTATTTGGCAGGATGGAATATTTGGAACACAAGATGACATTTCGTCTGTACGCGTTCAAAATCTGGCATTCGATAATTTCTTATATGCAGGATATGAGGCCTATGCTGCAATGACGATAGATCGGGATCCTATGCTTCAGGAATATCTTCGCAGAGTTGCTAAGGAAGATTTCACGTTTGCTATGGAAAAATATAAAAAGGATGGATACGGGGGATTTCTGCATTTTTATGAGCATAGTTATAACACTTCCGAAAGTCAATATTTGGCAACAATTTCATGGTCGGCCAGTATGCTTTATAAATTAACCGATGATGAGTATTATGCCCAAACAGCAGCCGAATGTATTCGTTATACGCTGGAATGCCAGAGGAAGTCACCATTGAAAGATAAAAATCAAACAAAAGGATTTTTCTACAGAGATAAATCAAAAATATCCATAGTACATTATAATCATCAATCGCGCGAACAGGTTTACATGCAAGCTATGACATTGTTGTGCGAAACTCAGCCGCAACATCCGGATTACCCCAACTGGGTAGAATCGATTAAGCTGTATGGTGATTATCTGAAAAGCTTAATGCCTTATACTGCTCCGTATGGAATGGTACCAAGCGGAGTTTATCATGTAGATGAATATAAGGATACAGAAGGCTTTAATCGCCTGCACTTATGGCCACCCTCCAATGCAAACGAATTATATATCGAGCAAGTAACTAAAGGAGCTAAACTCGACAAAGATCATTATATAAAGCGTTTCCCCGCATGGTTCAGTATATTTAATGGAAATACTGCAATACATTTGTCTACAGGCAAGTCGGCGGCTATTTGTGGCAATTTCCTAAAGGATAAAGAACTGCTAAATATCGGTATGGAACAGTTGTACTGGACAGTGGGAAAGAACCCGTTTGGGCAGTCACTTATTTATGGAGAAGGATATAATTATCCTCAAATGGATAGTTTTTCTTCCGGAGAAATTGTTGGAGAAATGCCGGTGGGAATCCGCACAATCGATAATGAGGATATACCTTACTGGCCTCAAACAAATAATGCATGTTATAAAGAAGTATGGGTAACATCTGCCGGTAAATGGCTTTCTCTTATTGCTGAATATTAAAATATTATCTTAATATAGGACATGGAGATGAACTAAGGAAAATTTTATACCTTTGTGCTTTTAAATCTACAAAAACATAAAATGAATTATATTCAGACAGAAATTAATGGAGTGTGGATTATAGAGCCTAAGATATTTCCTGATCCACGTGGTTATTTTATGGAATCTTTTAAGTTAGAAGAATTTCAAAAGAATATAGGCACAGTTAATTTTATTCAGGATAACGAATCACAATCTTCCTTTGGAGTATTAAGAGGACTGCATTACCAAGCCGGAGATGCCTGTCAGGCTAAGTTGGTACGTGTAATTCAAGGAAGGGTGTTGGATGTAGCTGTGGATTTACGAAAATCATCCCCCACTTTTGGTAAGCACCTAGCTATCGAATTAAATGAGGAAAACAAGCGGCAATTATTTATTTCCCGAGGATTTGCCCATGGTTTTCTCGTCCTCAGCGAAAAATCTACCTTTACCTATAAGGTAGACAATACCTATGCTCCTGCTGCGGAAAGAACATTACTATACAATGATAAATCCCTGAATATAAACTGGCCTGTTGCCGAAGATCGCTTGGTGCTTTCGGAAAAGGACAAGCAAGGAAAAACTTTTGAGAATACAGAATATTTTTTATAATCTCCAATAAATAACAAAAACATGAAAATAGCTATAGTAGGTACCGGTTACGTTGGATTAGTAACGGGAACATGCTTTGCCGAAATTGGTGTGAATGTAATTTGCGTTGATACCAATAAAGAAAAAATTGAAAACTTACACAAAGGCATTATTCCTATTTACGAAAACGGATTGGAAGATATGGTACAACGCAATTATAAAGCCGGAAGATTGCAGTTTACCTCTTCTTTGGAGAGCATTTTAAATGATGTTGAAGTCGTTTTTATTGCCGTTGGTACCCCGCCGGATGAAGATGGAAGCGCCGATTTAAAATATGTACTGGAAGTTGCCCGTACCATTGGCAAATGCATGACAAAGTATTTATTGGTAGTAACAAAGAGTACTGTGCCCGTAGGTACGGCAGCAAAAGTAAAAGCTGCTATCAAAGAAGAATTAGACAAACGGGAATTAAATGTTGAATTTGATATTGCTTCAAATCCCGAATTTTTGAAAGAAGGTAATGCTATAAGCGACTTCATGAGTCCGGATAGGGTAGTAGTTGGTATTGAAACAGAGCGTGCTGAAAAGGTGATGTCTAAATTATACAAACCGTTCTTATTAAATAACTTCCGGATTATTTTTATGGATGTTCCCTCTGCCGAAATGACTAAATATGCTGCCAATTCAATGCTGGCTACCCGTATTAGCTTTATGAATGATATTGCAAATCTGTGCGAACGGGTAGGTGCCGATGTTAATATGGTGCGTAATGGTATTGGTTCTGATTCGCGGATTGGGCGCAAATTCTTATATTCCGGTATTGGTTATGGTGGATCATGTTTCCCAAAAGACGTAAAAGCATTAATTAAAACTGCACAACGGAATGGTTATGAAATGCGCGTATTGCAAGCGGTAGAAGAAGTAAATGAAACTCAAAAAGGTATTTTATTTGATAAATTGATTACGTATTTTAATGGCGATTTAAAGGGTAAAACAATAGCTGTATGGGGATTATCTTTTAAACCTGAAACAGATGACATGCGCGAAGCTCCTTCTCTGATTTTAATTAAAAAGTTACTAGATGCCGGATGCAATGTTCGCGTTTATGATCCGATTGCCATGGATGAAGCCCGTAGTATAATAGGTGAATCTGTTTATTATGCCAATGATATTTACGATGCGGTACTGGATACCGATGCTTTATTGTTAGTAACCGAATGGAAGGAATTCCGTTTGCCGTCATGGGCTGTGGTTAGAAAAGCGATGATGCAACCGGTGGTGTTCGATGGCCGTAATATTTACGATAGAAATGAAATGGAAGGTTTAGGCTTTCACTATACGGGTATTGGTAAATAAACTAACCAATGGGAAGCGATATCTATAAAACCATATCCGATCAATCCGAAGGTATTTACACCGAAAAGCGAAGCAAGTTTATTGGAATTGCTATACCTGTAACCCATATTGAAGAAATAAAAGAACATCTGGAACATTATCAAAAAAAGTATTATGATGCCCGGCATGTTTGTTATGCATATATGCTTGGTGCAGAAAGAAAAGATTTCAGGGCAAATGATAATGGTGAACCTTCAGGAACTGCCGGCAAACCAATTCTGGGACAAATAAACTCTAATGAGCTTACAGATATTCTAATTATAGTGGTACGCTATTTTGGTGGAATTAAATTAGGTACCAGTGGATTAATCGTTGCCTATAGAGCTGCTGCAGCCGAAGCTATTTCTAACGCTGATATCATAGAAAAAACAGTAGATGAAACTGTTACTGTTTTGTTTGAATGGCCTTTTATGAATGATATTATGCGTATTGTGAAAGAAGAAGAACCTACAATTGTTAGTCAGTTCTACGATATGGATTGCGAAATGACATTACGCATTCGACAATCGCTAATGCCGAAGTTGCAAGATCGGTTGGCTAAAGTGGAAACAGCGAGAATTAAGGAGAAGTAAGGAGTAAGGAATGTAAGGATACGATGCCGCATGGATTCTTACTTCTTGCTCCTTACTTCTTACTCCTTTATTAAGATCTTCTAAAGTCTTTAGGAGACATTCCTGTATAGTGCTTAAAATATTTCCCAAAGAAAGATTGATTTGCGAAATTAAGATTGTCGGAAATTTCCTGAATATTTAATTGCGAAGATCTTAATAAAGATTTAGCTTCAAAAATAACGAATTGATCAATCCATTCTCCAGCAGTGCGTCCACTTGTTTTCTTGATTACGCTCGAAAGATGCTTTGGAGTTAAACACAATGCTTTAGCATAGAAATTAACACTTCTTTCTTTGCGATAATTTTCAGAAAGCATTCTCATAAACTGATCATATATAACGTCCTTTCTATTCCTTTTTTCTGTCCTTCTTGGAATGCGCGTATCATAAATATTATATACCTCGTATAGCATTGCTGTGATCAGAGTAAGGATAATTTCTCTTGAACTCTTTTTTTCTTCATCATTAACTCTTTCCCAGAATAAATTGTAGTATTCCATGATATAATTCAATTCGTTTCCTTCAAGATTTAAACAGGGATATTCTTTGGTATAAAAGAATAATTGGAGAATAAATTTCATTTTTGGGAAAATCTCATCCGTATATTTGCGAGAGATAGCAATAATAATACATTGATAATCTTCACTAATCTCAATACTATGCATTATTTGGTCGGGCAAGGCAACAATCAAAGATCCGGGGCCAACATAATATTCCTGCATATTTATTCCTACTCGAGTATAGCCATTCAGACAAACCGATAATATAGTAGTCTCCAATCTACTTGGAACTTCATATCTTGGCATTGCATTTACATCATTAAAGATATAAAAATCATCATTTATGCGATTTACTTTCTTTGGTTCTTGGAACACCGGAAACATTTCTAATTCTAAAGATGCCATTTCATTCATATCTGTTGCGCTTTTTTTTACAAACATAGCATAAAAGATACTTTGATCAAGGTAAAAAACATAAAAAAAAGAGTTTTAGATCATTATTTGGGTAGTATGGAACTTTTTTTCGATTGATATGCGGCTAATAATGTTACATTTGTCTTACAAAATATCCTGTATAAACCAAATTTCTTGGTAAATACAGGATATTTAGACAAGCTCAATAGGTTTTTTCTAATTCATAATTTTAAAACCTAAAAAGAACGTACGTGGTTGTGTGGGGCCATAAAAGTAACCCGAATCTCTGTACTGTCCTTTATCTAAATCTTTCTGGAAAGTGTTAAATATATTCTGGATTCCCCCGTTAAGTTGTATTTTTATATGTTCGCGTAATGGGAAGGTATAATTTAATTTTAAATTAACATCCATGAAATCAGGCGTTTCCTTCATGAGGGGAGATTGTTCATGCGGCATATGAGGTACAATCATTTTTCCTGTATATACACCCGAAACAGAAAAATCGAACTTTTTTGTTGGTGCCGATGTAAAAGTAAGATAGCCATAATAATCCGGGCTGCGTGGCATTTTTTTAGTGGTCAATGGATTTTTATTTAAATCTTCTGCCCATATTTCATCTTTGGTGTATTTGCTTCTTTGTGCTGTAAAACCCAGCTGAAACTGTGCGGTACGGCCATGTGCCAGTTTTGCATCAAGGTTTAAACCATATACCCGGGCACCATCACCATTGCGGCGTTCTTTGACAGTATTGCCATCATTATCTTTTGCTTTCATTTCTTCGAGAACAAATACATGATTCAGTTCAGTATAGAAGCCTTCCAGTAAAATGTTAGCCTGCCAATGCCCAAATAAGCCTGTCCAATCCACCGATCCGCTAAAGCTGTTGGAACGTTCTTCCCGCAAATTATCAGCCAATTTAATAATAACGCCTTCGCCACCCACCGCAGTTATGTGAAGATCTTCATCATACGCCTGTGGTGCACGAAAGCCCGTAGAATAAGTAGCTCTGGCCTGTAAGTTTTCAGTAGGTTTGTATAAAAGGTTTACGCGCGGACTGAATATAAGATTATCAATAAGGTTATGCTTATCCAACCGGGCGCCTACTAATAAAGATACTTCATCTATTTTCCATTCATTCTGAATGAAACCTCCACCAATACGCACCTTTTGTTTCATATCTCTGTCATATCCGGTCATAATATCCTGTAAGGCGTTATTCTGGTATTCAATTCCACCGGTGAAAACAGCCGGAGCAAACCATAACTTGTTAATATTGCCCACGTACATTCCACCTACAACATACGTTAAATCATCCGTTTTCCCGTAGGCATTTTCGTTTTTCTGTGCTCCATAATAACTATTTCTATCAACGTGTTGAATTGATCCGTATACAGACAATTTATGTTTATATTCGTTCCAAAAATTATCATAGCTGATACCACCACTGTTAATAATATGTTTCGTTTGTTCTGTAATATCGCTTTGATGTGGTTGTAAGTCGAAAGCATTTCCACCTCTTCTAAACTCATTGGTAGTATGATATTCGATATTGATTTTACTGAAGTGGGTAGGACGGTAATAACTTCTTAAACCGAAAGTATTCATGTTTAGTTTTCCAACTTCCGAAAAGCCATCATCATCTCTATCGTAAGGATTTCTATTGCGATAGGTTTCATAAAGAGCAATGCCGTATGAATTATCCTTGGAAACTAAAGATACATTAGCTCCCATATATTGTTCCCACGATTGGCCATCCATATTTGATAAAGTACTCGCTATCTGGAAGGAATTGTTTATTGGATCTTTTGTTATAACATTAATTGTGCCACCCACAGCATTGGCTCCAAACAAAGCCGAACCGCCACCACGAACAACTTCTATCCTTTCAATCATATTTGCCGGGATTTGTTCCAATCCATATACTCCGGAAAGTGCACTAACAATAGGGCGACTATTAATCAATATCTGCGAGTAAGGCCCTTCCAAACCATTGATTCGTACTTGTGGGAATGCGCAATTCTGACAGTTGTTTTCTACCCGAAGTCCCGATTGGAAATTCAGAGCTTTAGCCATATCCACCGAGTTAACTGTCTCAAATAACTTCGGTGTTAATACATTCACAACTACGGGGGCGTCTTTTCGTTTAACCTCATTTCTGTTTGCCGAAACCACTACTTCATCGGTGACGAAACTTTCCTCTTCCATTTTAAAGTGTACTACTGCGGTAAATTCAGAACTTACAGTTACTTTCTTTTCCTGTGTTTTATAGCCCAATGCTTCAACCCGAAGGGTATATTCACCACTGGCAAGTTTTTTAAATTCAAATTGTCCTTCTTCATTTGATATGGTTCCTGTGCCATTTTCTATAATCAATATGGTTGCATAAGGTACATTTTCGTTGGAACCTTTTTCTATTACATGTCCCGCTATCATATTGCCATCTTTTATAGGATTAGCGGCATACGGTTTTAAGCTTGTACACACCAGTACAAGTACATATGTTAAAAATCTCATTTAATAATTGGGTATATTAAGAATTAAAGAATCATTTATTTGTTATTTAATCACGTTAAAATCTATTTTCAGCAAACAAATGATGGCGGTGCTCTTAATGAAGGAATTTTTAAATAAACATTTTTAAATAGAGTAGGTTGATTGATAAACTCTACTGTTTTGATTATGGAATAAATGGATAAGTCTAAACCAGAGTAATTTTCGGGTTTGAGAGAATGGAAAGAAGAAATAAATGCAATGAAAAGTAATCCGCCGTCCGGATGAGAGTGTTGTCCGTGGTTTGGATGAGAATGCGCAACCGGAATACCATTAACATAATGCACATGAGTAAATAAAAGTATATTTATCTGATATGCATTAATAATTAGTAATAGTAGTAAAGGTAGTATTTTCTTCGCAATCAATTTCACAGTAAACCTTTTTGCGGGTTTGAAAGCGCAAAGGTACTAATAATATTTGATAAATCTTCCAGGTGTTTTTTGTCTATGTCATCAAAGGTGTCAAGATCTTTACTGTCAATATCCAATACTCCCCAAACTTCTTTAGCACTGGTAAAGAGTGGAACAACTATCTCCGAACGCGAAAGAGAACTACATGCTATGTGACCCGGAAATAACTCAACATCCGGCACTACATACGTTCTTTTATGTTTCCATGTACTGCCGCATACGCCTTTCCCTTTTTTAATTCTGGTACAAGCCAAAGTTCCCTGAAAAGGCCCTAATACAAGCTCTTCTTCCTTCACTAAATAAAATCCAACCCAGAAGAAATTGAATGCTTCTTTAAGAACGGCCGTAATATTTGCCAGATTAGCAATTAAATCATTTTCATCCTCTACAAGTGATTTTATTTGAGGCAGCAGGGTTATATAGATATGTTCTTTATCCTGATTTGCGGGTATATGTAGTTCTTCTGCCATGCTACTATAATTTTCTTGCAAACTTAGATAAAATATTTTTGTTTTAAATACCGTAATGAATATTTTCTTGTACAAACTAAATAGTGTATCTTTAACCGCTTAATTTAATAATTTAATCAATATGAATAAGAAAATATTTATAGCCCTTATGCTTACCTTCTTTGTGGGTATAACTTCAACCTTTGCCAAAGATATTCGTAAGGTGGTTTTTAAAGTAGAGCAGATGGAATGTCAGAATTGTGAAAAGAAAGTCCGCAATAATATAAAGTTTGAGAAAGGACTGAAGAAGATTGACACCAATCTGGAGGAAAAGACAGTAACCATAACTTATGATGCTGAAAAAACTACAGTTAAAAACATTCAGGAGGGTTTCAAAAAATTTAATTATGAAGCTGTAGTTTTCAACGAATCCAAAAAAGAGAGCGATAATAAATAAGCCGGATTACTTATGGAGCTTGTATTTGAAGATTGGGGGCTTATCTCATATGAAGATGCGTGGGATAAGCAAACTCAACTTTTCAATAATTTAATAGAAAATAAAATCGCTGGCGAACCCTATTTAAACCATGTGATTTTTTGTGAGCATCCACATGTATATACTTTGGGAAAAAGCGGAAAAGAGAATAATATGCTTTTGCCAACAGCCCAACTCGAAGCATTGGGTGCTACTCTTTTTCATATCGACAGGGGAGGAGATATTACCTATCACGGTCCCGGACAATTAGTATGTTATCCTATTATCAATCTCGATGAAATCCATCTCGGATTAAAAACCTACATTCATAAACTTGAAGAAGCGATTATTCGTGTATGTGCCAATTATCATATATTGGCAGGCAGGGTAGAAAACGCTACAGGCGTATGGCTCGATATTGATAAACCCAATAGCCGGAAAATATGTGCGATAGGAGTTCGTAGTAGTCATTTTGTTACTATGCATGGCCTTGCCCTAAATATAAATACCGACTTACACTATTTTAATTATATAAATCCGTGTGGGTTTATAGATAAAGGTGTAACATCCCTGCAAAAAGAGCTAGGGCGCGAAATTGATATGAAGCAGGTGAAGGAAACAGTTAAGAAAGAAATGCAGGGGTTGTTTTAACAAAAAATAGTATGAACTTATTGTTCCACCCCTTTCATTGTCAACTGAATACGCTTTCTTTCCATATCAACATTCAAAACTTTCACCATAACATGTTGATGCATTGATACTATTGCGGTAGGATCAGAAATAAACCTATCGGCCAATTGGGAAAGATGAACCAGTCCGTTTTCTTTTATACCTATATCCACGAAGGCACCGAAGTTTGTGATATTTCCAATGATGCCCGGAAGCTCCATTCCTTCTCTTAAATCATTGATTGTACGAATGTTTTTATCAAATTCGAACACTTTGATACCTTGTCGCGGATCACGTCCGGGTTTGTTTAATTCTTCGATAATATCATTTAGAGTAGGTAAGCCAACAGTGGGAGTTATATACTTGTTGATATCTATTTTAGAACGTAAATCTTTGTTTGTGATAAGCTCTTCTACAGTACAGTTTAAATCTTTTGCCATTTGTTCCACAATATGGTAACTTTCAGGATGTACAGCTGTGCGATCCAACGGATTTTTGGCATCCGGAATACGGAGAAAGCCGGCGCACTGTTCAAAAGATTTTGCTCCCATACGCTGAACCTTCATTAATTCTTTTCTGGAATTAAAAGCACCGTTCTCTGTTCTGTAGCTAATTATATTATTAGCGAGTTGTGGCCCTAATCCGGATATATAAGTAAGCAGGTAACTGCTGGCAGTATTAAGATTAACGCCCACAAGATTGACACAATTCTCTACCGTTTGATCGAGTGCCTTTTTTAGTTTAGGCTGATCAACATCGTGCTGATATTGTCCAACTCCAATCGATTTTGGATCAATCTTTACCAGTTCGGCAAGAGGATCCATTAAACGGCGACCGATGGAAACGGCTCCTCGTACAGTTACATCATAATCAGGAAATTCTTCGCGGGCAATCTTCGATGCCGAGTAAATAGAAGCACCCTGCTCACTTACCACAAACACCTGTACATTTCTATCAAATTGCTGGTTTACGATAAAATTTTCTGTTTCACGGCTGGCAGTACCATTACCTATGGCAATGGCCTGAATATTATAAGCTTCCACCATTTTACGCACTCGCGAAGCAGCTTCCGATACCTTGTTCATGGGTGGGTGCGGATAAATATTTTCATTGTGCAAAAGTGTACCCTGTTCATCCAAGCAAACCACTTTGCATCCTGTACGAAATCCCGGATCAATTCCTAACACCCTTTTCTGGCCAAGAGGTGGAGCTAATAGCAACTGCCTTAAATTTTCAATAAAAACTCTGATAGCCTCTTCATCTGCTTTTTCTTTCGATAGGCCGGCAAATTCAGTTTCGATAGAAGGTTTCAGTAATCTCTTGTAGCAATCTTTCACCGCTTCGGCTACCTGTTCGCTGCATTCATTTCTGCCAAGAACGAAAGCTCTTTCCAGCTTTTCAATACATTCTTCATCATCCGGTGAAATGCTAACTTTCAACAACCCTTCATTCTCGGCACGTCTTATTGCCAGGATGCGATGAGAAGTGATTCTTTTCAATGGTTCCGAGAAATCGTAATAGTCTTTATATTTAATGGCCTCCTCTTCTTTTCCTTTTACCACTTTAGCGGTAACAACAGCTTCTCTCGAAAATTGATTTCGCAATAAATTACGTGCTCTTTCGTTTTCATTTATCTGTTCAGCAATAATATCACGTGCGCCTTTCAAAGCATCTTCCACATTTTTTACCTCATCATTTATATATGCTTCTGCTTTAAGCGAAAGATCTTTTTCTCTTTGTAACATAATCGTGGTAGCTAAAGGCTCCAAACCTTTTTGTCTGGCTACTTCCGCACGGGTTTTTCTTTTTGGCCTATAAGGCAAGTATATGTCTTCAAGAATAGTTAAATCCCACACTTCATCAATTCTTCTTTTAAGTTCATCCGTGAGTTTTCCCTGTTCTTTAATGGTGGAAAGAATCGTTTCTTTGCGTTTAGCTATTTCGGTAAGTTTGTTGTATTTCTCCTGAATATCACCGATTTGTATTTCATTCAATCCATTGGTAACCTCTTTACGATACCTGCTTATAAAAGGAACGGTGGCGCCTTCGGCTAACAATGCAAGTGTGTTACGAACCTGATTTTCTCTGATTCCTAAATCTCTTGAAATAAAACTATAAAATAAGTCTAACATATTTAACATAATGTTGTTACAAATTACGAATTACCCGCAAAAATAGTTATTATCCTTTTCCAATCCAATTTCTGCAATAAGAAGATTAGGTAAATTAAACCAATATAAACCGGTACGATGTAGGTATTGTATTTTACACAGTTTGTACCCAACCAAATGCGCGTTGCATTTCGTTCAACAGCAACGTGCATTTTCAAATTAGCAACGTGCTGTTGAGGCAAATGCAACGCGCATTTGGGAGAAAGACAAGCACATAAAAAGTAAATCTATACAGGAGGTTTTTGGCGAAATAAGTTTCATTAGTTTCAAAAGAAATATTTTGCGATAAAAGTGAAAACTTGTTCACTTTTTACTTGCTTATATGAAATTAATTATTTTATTTTGCACTGTGAAATTCAACAGAGAAGACATATTGAAAGTTGCATTTGATGAATTTATGGTAAATGGCTATGCCACACCTATAATAAGTAGTCTCCAGCAGAAGCTGGGAATGTCAAGAGGAGCATTGTATCGACATTTTAAATGTAAAGACGAACTGTTTAAGATCGTTGTTGATACATATTTCTTTCATACTCTTGAACGAATAACAGACAAAATTGATGCCAGCATATGTGTTCCTGAATTGGTTCGTTCTTTGGGGAAAAGGCAACGGCTCATTGCCAAACTAATAACAACTAAGGGAGGATCCAGATTTACTTTCTTGAATTTCAATAACTTAATGATTCAGGCTGCCAGGTATTATCCCGGCTTTACAATCAGGTATAAAAAGATACAGTTACATGTACAAAACCAATGGAGAATAGCTTTATTAAATAGCATCGGTACCAACGAAATTCGTAAGGACACGGATGTTAATTTATTGAGCAGGTTGTTCACAAAAATATATTTCATGGATACCCGGGATGATTTTCCCATAAAAGATGCCAGAAAGAATATTGATGGGCAGGATCAATTTGTGATGTATCTCTATGAACTGGTGAAGGTGAAATCCTGATAGATTAAAATAAAAAATGTGCATGGGGTTAGTCTTGATTTTCAAGACTGCCTCATTTTATAATATTAATTTATAGCAAAGGTGAACTGGTGTTCACCTGCTATTGTAATAACACAGACTTGCTATGTTTATCAATTCTACTGGCTTTTTTGTTCCGGAAAAAAGTATCCCAAACAGTTATTTTACTGAGATTAACGGATTGAGTGATGATTGGATTTTTCAGCGTACCGGTATAAAATCGAGAGTGCGTGCTTCTGAAAAAGAGACAATCAATTATATGAGTCAGCAAGCCGTAGAAATGGCTTCACAAAATCTGCCTTATGGAATAACCACAGTTGATTTAATAATTTTTGCATCTTATACTCCTTCGGATACAGTAGGTACTACCGGGCATTGGATTCAGCGGGAGTTTGGTATTGAAAATGCCAAAGTGTTTTATATTTCTTCGGCTTGTTCTTCCGGAATGAATGCCTTTGAAGCAGCCAGTGCATATTTTACTGCCGGCCTGGCCAGGCGTGCTTTGTTGATATGTGCCGATCGTAACTCGTCCTTTTCGGATGATACGGATTCAATAGCCGGGCATCTATGGGGAGACGCAGCAGTGGCATTTTTCCTTTCGAGTGAGCGATATTCCGATTCGGAAACGGAAGTTTTGGATATCAACACTCAAGGGTTAGCCCATATCGGATTAGGTCCGGAAGCAGTTAAATTGAGCCTTCCACATGGGCCAATACAAATGCCTTTTGGAAAAGATGTGTTTACCTATGCATGTACATACATTGCTCAAAACACGAAGAAGATTCTTGAAGAAAACGGATATGGAGTGGATGACTTGACCTATTTCATTGGTCACCAAGCAAATATGCGTATATTGAAGAATGTAGCAAACAGATTGGGCTTACCGGAAAATAAGTCTTTATCAAATATCGAAAAGATGGGTAATACCGGCTCTGCAAGTGCATTGCTGGTTTATGCCATGAACGACAGAAAGTTTGAAAGTAATAACTTGGTTTGTATGTCGGTGTTTGGTGGTGGATATTCTGCTGGGGCATGTCTGATGTTGATCGGGCAGCGATAATTATAGGAGTAAGAAGTAAGAATACGATGCCGCATGGATTCTTACTTCTTATTTCTATATCATTCAATCAGCCATTTCTTTTAACTTCTTGAAATGATTTACGATTCCAACAAGGTCTTTATCATTACATACATCGAATTTTTCCCATAAATCGTTCATTATTACCGCTCCACCAAATCCAATATCTTTTACTTCATTTATGTTTTCTGGGGTAATGCCACCAAAAGCCATAACGTTTGTATCAATACATCCTTCTTTAACAGCTCTTCGAAGTTCTTCTGCGGAGTAATTCATGAAATTATTGTTGAGCGGATCAGAGTCATAAACGTTTTTCAAGAAAACGTAATCATAGAAATGCTTTTTCCTACGTAATTCATCTAATGAACGACAGGAACAACTCACATGGCCAGCATAGTCATGGGGCTCTTTTGGGTTTCGTACATTTAAATGAATCCCCATTAACCCGTATTCCTCTTTTAAGTAAAAATGTTCGTGGGTAACAATGCGCTTATGGTATTTTTCCGGGATTAAGGTAAGAAGCCTTTCTGAAAACATGGCCGATGTTTCCGGTTTACGGAGATGCAGGATATCCAGTCCTTCTTCAAAAAGAAGTGTAATAATCTTATCTTCCTCAACGAAGAAGTTCGGTGCTGTTATTACAATTAATCTCATTAAACCTTTACCTTTTATACAAAGGTAATGATAACTAATGGTTATATATATATTTATAGCCTTAAATCTGCAAAAGCAGTTTTAATTATTAAAAGTAAAGCGCTGTTTGGAAGATTTTTTTATCAATCAATGATGAATAATTAGTGGAGAGCAAATATAAAAAGACTGAAATGAACGAACAAAAATCCCTACAAGATACCCATTGATATGTCTACGGAATCTCTATGATATCTCGTAGACAAACCTGTGTGCTCTTGTAGGGAATTCTGCTTGTTAACCAGAGTGTCCGGAAATTAATATCCCGGATTCTGATAGTAACTACCTCCACCCTCTAGCGTTGCGGTAAACGTTGTAGAGATAGGACGTAAAATATACTCGTTCTTAAAATGTTTTGCCAGGTCAGGGTGAGTTTCCTGAAGATATGTATTATTAGCAAACATACCAGTACGTTTCAGGTCATAATAGCGGGTTCCTTCACCACAGAGTTCACGGCCACGTTCATCGAGTACAGTACGGATGGTAGCCGTTCCATTTAAAGGAAGTGCTCCTGCGCGTGTACGCACTTTATTGATATACCCCATAGCATTGCCACCACCGTTAACAAGTATATCAGCTTCGGCAGCGATTAGATAAACCTCAGGCATGCGCATAATAAAGAATGCATTCAGATTACCATTTCGTTGTCTGGAGGCATTAGCTACATAATAGTTGCTACTATTATGCTTGTTTAATGACGGGTAAAAATAACGGAATAAATTTTCTTTTCCATTGTATGACATACTTACATTTTTATTAGCGTCACTATACACATCCTTATAATCAACCAACAGATACTTCGATATATGTCTGCCAGCTATTTCAGTTGCATAATCAGCATCCTGAGGCATGACGAATTTTATCGATTTGTCACCCACAGCAAATGAAACTCCTTTCATGCTTTCATCTTTGTCATAGTTACTCACCGAGCTTTCATCCCAATTGTAAACAACATTGGCATTCCATTCGGTAGTAAATGAATTATGGAAACGAGGATCTAATGTGCCATCACTTTGAACAAATAGATTCAATAGGTGCTGTGTGGGCATAAACAGACCCGCAACACCTCCTTCCCAAGTTAAATGGGTGTCCTGATTATATTCATTGGCACCAAATTTATAGATGTTACAAAGAAAATACTCATCGTTCCGGTTCAGTTTGTAATTACCATTGCTTGAGCCATGTCCATCGCTTCCGGCATACCAACGATGTTTCCATAGCGCTTCCTTGTTTTGAAAGTTATTGGACTCCTTAAATACATCAGCGTAGTTGGAATATATAAATGTATTGTATGTGTCACCTCCGTTTTCGCAATCTGTAATTAAAGTTTTTGCCATATCTAATGCTTTCTGCAAGTATTCAGTTGTTCCATAAGCATATGTTTGCAGATAGGCTTTGGCTAACATACCCATTGCTGCCTTTTGGGTTGGTTTGGTCGTAGTTGAGTGATCGCCAATAGTAAGCCATTTTGCAGCAAATTCCAAATCTGGAAGGATTACTTCTTTGTAAATTGTCATCGGATCGGTACGCTCTGGAGCATAATTAACCTCAGTTTGAGGGGTCATCAGCTGGGTTACACCACCAAATTGCTCTACCGCATTGAAATAGTAAATAGCACGCAGGAAATGCGCTTCGGCTACTTTAGCGTTCCTTTCTTCTTCGGTTTTATAAGGAGGGTTTTCGGCCGTAGCAATAACTACATTACAAGCACCAATACCATCATAAATAGCATTCCATAAGTCATCGGTATACGTTGTGTTTGGCGAAGCACTATTATAGAACCAGAACCACTGCTGATTGCTACCCGCTTCATTGCCCTGATGTGTCCACAAATCAGTATCCGCCTCAGAGAATTGCATCCAGTTCTCCGTACCATAGAGCCGGCGTTCCAAACCAAAATAGCATTGATTCACTAATGTTTCATAGCCTTCAATGGAAGTTGATAAAACTTCTAAGGTAAACTCTCCGGGGTTAACTTCCTCTAATGAGCATGAATGAAAGGTTCCAGCAATGTAAATACACACAACCAACCAAACGTTCTTTATTTTGTTTTTCATATTCATTATCTCCTTTTCATTTAAAACGTAATATTAACACCAAATACAAATTGCCTGTAAGTTGGGAATCTGTCCGAGCCATTCATTTCCGGGTCAGTATTTTTTAATTGTGAGTCTTTCACAAAAATGAACGGATTGTACGCAGTAGCATATATGCGACATTTGTTCATCAAAACTACACGGGAAATAGATTGTGGTAAAGTGTATCCCAATGTTATGTTCTTGATTTTAATAAAAGAACCGTCACGAAAACGCAAAGAAGGATATACCGTTCCTTGGTCTTGTCCCGAACCAGGACGAGGATAGTAAGCATTTTGATTTTCTTCTGTCCAGTAATTTACACCTGCAATTTGATTGACTTTCGGGTCATTGCTAGCTGTATAGGTTCCTATGAGTTTGCTTTCAATGGTTTGTCCGTAACGTGCCATGGCAAAAACAGACAGGTCAAAGGCTTTATACATAAATGTGTTATTTAAACCGATAATCCAATCAGGATTGGAATGTCCCAGTATTTTACGGTCGCTTTCGCCATACTTGTGTACCCCACTATCTCCATCTTTTTCATTGGTTTCGATTTTGATGAACCCTGGTTTTACGCCATAAGCATCCAATATATCCTGAGATACATCGGAATTCCATAAACCGGCATATTTATATCCATAAAGTGAACGTATAGGCTTACCGATAAAAAGATTCTCACTAATGAGATCGCCTCCTGCCAACTTGTCTATTTTTTCTTTACTCCAGGTAGCCGAAATTGTAGTATCCCATGTAAAATCCTTTGTTCTGATATTATGCGTATTTAAAGTCAATTCAATGCCATAGTTATTTGTTTGAGCCAGATTTTGCCAATAATCTAACGGACGCCCCCATCCGGTCAATCCTGTTGTGATCGGCAAAGCACGCTTATACAACAAGTCCTTCGTAGTCGTTTTAAACCACTCTACAGAACCGTCAATACGGTTATTGAATAATCCGAAATCCAATCCGATGTTCCAGTTATAGGATTTTTCCCAACCCAGTCCATCCGTACCATACGTACCGGTGTATTGAGTAAACGGTACAATCTTACCATCAATCGTAATCCCACTGTTTACATAAGCAGCAGCTTGTGTTGTGGTTATATAAGCCCCTGTTCCTCCAGCATTACCGGTAACACCATATCCAACACGGAGTTTAAGGTTGTTCAACCACTGTTGTGTGGAAGCCATAAACGCTTCATCTGATACACGCCAGGCAATAGCGCCGGCAGGGAAACTGTCCCATTTTTTAGTAAACCACGAAACGCCATCCCAACGGTTAGAGAATGTTAGTAGGTATTTACCTTTAAAAGAGTAATTTAACCGAAAAGCATAACTCATTTTTTGTGTTTGAATAAAATCTGATTCAACATGTTGGGATTTAGTTGATATCAACCGCCAGAACGACCAACGGTCAACCATCTGGCCACTACCGCCTGCCATATTCATCTCATCTTGCCTCTTGGCCCAGGAAGTGATGAATGATCCACCGATATTATGATCCGTGGCAATAGTTGAGTTATAAGAAATAATGTTTTCCCAAGTATAGCTCCATATGTCTTTGTTAGTCACAGAAGCATGAGGAGAACCAGCGTAAGTTGGACGATTCGCATTACATTCTGCTCCCCAAAATTGGCCCTGACGGGCATGTGATAGTGTAGTACTGATCTGGCTTTTTAAACTCAGTCCTTTTAACGGAGTTAATTCCATATATCCGATCGAGTTGATAAAGGTAGTACGTGTGTTATCTACATATTGTTCGTCAATAAAGTCACTCATTGGTGAGTACTGTCCATTGATGTATTCATGCTTGATACTACCGTCTTCATTATATGCATCGCCCAATGGGAAAGATGAAAGGGCTTTAGTGAATGTTTTGTTTTCACCCACGTCCTTATTGGTATAATTCAGGTTGGAAGTAAAACTCAGTTTTGCCCAAGAAGCCAATTGCTGATCTATATTTAGACGTAAAGTATATCTATCTAGTTTTTCATTGCTCAACAAACCTTCGTCACGACTGTATGAAGTAGAAGCAAAAATCTTTGTTTTATCCGTACCTCCCGTAACAGAAAGACTATATTTCTCAGTGGTCGCCGTATTGCCGGAAACAAGATCGACCCAATCAATCCATTTACCGGCATTATATGCTTCAAGATAGGCCTGATTACCCAAAAGAGCACCCATATCGGTCGGATAACTACCATTCTTGTACTTATAAGCTTCTTGTTGGTAATTGATCCATTCATCGCCTATCATACCATGTTTATAATTTGGCGAACCACTGAATCCATAATAGGCATCAAAGTTCACAATGGGTTTTCCTTCTACCCCACGTTTTGTTGTAATGATTACTACACCATTTGCACCGGCAGAACCATAAATAGCTGTAGAAGAAGCGTCTTTCAATACATCGACACTCTCAATATCGGATGGATTGATTTGATTGTAGGTACCCGGAATGCCATCGATTATAAACAACGGCTCATTACTACCATAGATTGACCGTGAACCACGAAGAAGCACCTCGACATCACTGTCAATTTCACCACTTGTCTTTATAATGTCCATACCGGAAATCTTTCCCTGAAGAGCTTCCATCACATTACCGGTCGGAGCAACAATTACATCCGTGCTCCGTAATGACGATACGGCACCCGTTAAATCGCGCTTTCTAACGATACCATAACCGATAACAACTACTTCATCGATCATTTCACTATCCTCTTTCAGAATCACCCTTGCCAAACTTTTATCATTAACATTGAGAGACTGACTCTTATAACCAATATAAGTGATGGAGATAACAGCATTTTCAGGAACATTATTCAACGCATACTGTCCCTCTATATTGGTTATGGTTCCATTACTAGTTCCTTTAACCATAACACTGGCGCCGATAATAGGCTCACCCTTGTCATCGTAAACACCACCGTTGAACGTGCGTGTAGTTGTTCCCTGACTTGTATCATCAATGGGTTTGCGAGTAACTGTAATCGTATTATTAATTCTATTGAAATATAATTTTGATTGATTAGTAATCAGAGACAGGACTTGCGTTAGGGTGGCATTTTTGAGGTCTAATGTCACATGAGGTACTTTATTAACAATATCCTGATCATAGAAGAACTTGAAGTTAGTAATTTTGGTTAACTTGTTAAAGACTGATTCTATTGCTTCATTGTGTACTTTAAAGTCAATGCCTTTTTCTTTCAATTGCTGGCTATATACGGAAGAAGAAGGGAACGATACTAATAATAGTAAAAAAGCTAAAACGAAGACGTCATTCTTTAATTTCTTCTTATTTGTATGAATTATATTCATAAATTTGTGTGTTTTAGTAATTTGACTAAAGTTATAATTAAAAACAGAACCTGATTCATATACCAGTGGATCGAAACAATGGATATACAAATTGGGCTACAATAGGAGCATCCTTAGGATTGCTCCTATTTTCTTAAAATTAAGTAGGTGCTTTCATGTCTTTTCAAGTATTAACCGGTTCAACTTCAGGTTATTTATATAGCAGGATATTTCTGCCTTTCTTTTCATATTTAATATTACTTGTGTATTCTATAGCCTTCAGTACAGATTCCAGATCCCTGTTATCATGTTCTCCCGAAATAAGGTTGTCAAAATTTTGGTTTGGGTTGAATCTTATACGGCAATCATAGGCTCGTTCAAGAACTTTTGCAACATCACGGATAGGCGTACTATTGAAATGTAGAGTTCCCCTGATCCAGGCAGCAATCTGTCCACTTTCCTTTCTCTTACTATACTCTTCAGAAATTGTGTTGATATAGACTTGCTCATTGGCAACCAATCGCATAACAGCTTCCGGAACTTCAACCTGTACTTTTCCGTTTTCGACACTAACAGTAACAATCTCATCGGTTGCATACGATTTTATATTGAAACTTGTACCCAATACGCGAACATCCATCCGGCTAGTATTAACAATAAAAGGTTTTTCCTCGTTATGGGCAACTTTAAAATAGCCCTCACCTTCAAGTTCGACTCTTCTTTCGTTTTCTGCAAATTGTTTCGGGTAACGTATATAAGAACAAGAATTCAAAATGAGTTGGGTGCCATCAGGAAGTAGTAACTGTTTTTTTTCACTGTATGAAGTACTAGCTTCCACATAAACCAATTTCTGATTAAATACATTACTCACAAAATAAACCCCACTCCATGTAATAGTAACCAAAATTGCTATGGAAGCTGCAATCGCAGCGAAACGATACCGGGTATGTTTTTTACGGTGTTCAATGGAATCTAATAAATGGCGAGCTTCTATTTTATATTGCTCCCGTTGGTTATCTGTGGGTGTGGTAGCCTGTATAGTAGCTTCCTCCCAGACTTCATCGGCAAGTTCATCAAAAGCGCCTTTATTCTCGGGATGTGATATGTTTTGGAATACCTGAAACGCTTCTGCCTTTGTGTAAACATCACCAAGGAAGCGTTGTAGTACTGTTCTTATCTCTTTTTGTATTTTCATAAACTTGATTAATCAGACTCCGTAAAATCACCCTTACATAAGTAATACACAGATACAGGGGGAAGCTAGGGTGAAATTAACGTTTATTAAAAATTTAAACAGATTAATATGAGGAGTAGATCAGTATAAATGCCTGAACTTCTCTTATTTAAGTAGCTACGAATAACTTTTAGTGATGACGAAACATGTTCCTGAACAGTATTTACAGAAACGCCCAGGTTGTCTGCAATTTCTTTATGAGACATTGCCTGGTCACGACTCATTTGAAAAATTTCACGTTGACGGGGAGTGAGTTGTTTCATGGCACGGGATAGAATCTCCTTGAGTTCTTCAAACAGAATCTCATTTTTTGTACTATCTGTATAATCAATGGACTGAGCAAGTATATGTTCACGCAATCGATCCTCACTGGCTATCTCGCGCAAATGATTCAAAATACGATTTCGCACAATTGTATGTAAGTAAGAAGAAAAAGGTGCATCGGGATCAATAAAACGGCGACTTTGCCAAATTACAGTAAAAGTGTCCTGAAAAATATCCTCAGCAAAATCACGTGACTTGACGAATTTCATGGCAAAATAAAGCAGCCTGTTTTTGTAAACAGAGTACAATTCACAGAAGGCATCCTCATCTCCATTAATCAACCGGATGACCAAACACTTCTCTTCACTATTATCATTGACACTATTCATCTTTTCACTGTAATTAATTGAATTGAAGGGGTGTCAAAATACCCTCTTTATCTCTCATTATATTCTGGTCTCTGTTGAGTTTTTACAACCATCCCTTATTTTCAAGTTAATAGGCTTTTTTCTCAGCATTTTGCTTATTCACAAATCCTTGAACAACGTCTCCAGCTATGTTCGTTACTATTGAGGTATTGCTCGTACTTTGTTTTATATATTTCGAATATAGCAGAGATATGCTTTATATTTTTATAGTTAATGGTCTGTTCGCATGCCTGTTTCAAATGCCCGGGATAACCTTTTTCTTCAGCAGTTTTAGATTGGGAACAATAGCATAATAGTCTTAAACGTAAATGCCACCTTTCCAAAAGTATATTTATCGAGAATTTACTCCACCTGTTCTTCCGTAAGCACTTTACGCAATCCATTCGATTAATTTCTCGTGTTCTTTGGGCATGGCCGAATCGGAAATCTTTTCCCGATCCAGTTTGCTTAACTTATTACTAGTAGCGGGATTGTCAAAAACCGTACAGCATTTTCGGGCAATAACTCACCCTTAACAACTTCAAAACTTAACAGCGCAGTCTGTGGATCGATGGTCATTACCTTACTCCCATCTTCCATTTTCTTATCCAGATCAAAGGCCGAAACAAAGTCATAATAATCTTATCTTCCTCAACGAAGAAGTTCGGTGCTGTTATTACAATTAATCTCATTAAACCTTTACCTTTTATACAAAGGTAATAATAATTAATGGTTATATATATACAATAGTTCGTTAAGTTTTGAATTAACATATTAACGAAGCAGGTCAAGTCCTGTATATTCATTA
>DAIMFE010000015.1:0-41045 GCA_036724805.1 Bacteroides sp. | reverse complement strand
ACTAAATATTAATGATATTAGGTTCGTTTGGAGATCATTTTATTTTGTGAATTTTTATTTTGTGTATTGGATTAATTTCTTGCAACAATAAAGTTGAAACAAGCTTACCTTTTGAACAAGGTTCTAAAGCAAATAGGTTTGAGGATCTAAAGGATAATGTTACAAAAATAACTCAACTTATTTATAAAGAATGTTATGATGGAGAAAACATTGACTATGATAAAATGGATTGCATCTTACAAGAAAATGGTTTTCCTACATTGTTGGGTTTTTCAAAAACGCGTAATACTGGAATAATATCATCTGTAGATTTGGCTAAGTCACATCTATCGGAGAAACAACTTATTATCTTCGATAGAATTTTATCGCTAAATGAACCTACTAAAGAAGATTTTGAAAAGATAAAAATTGATAGTTCGGCAACATTAGAGGGAGAAGAACTTGAAACTATGTTATTGACTATCGATGGAACTGAAGCTGTTTATTTTGGAATGAAAGATGGTGTATCGTCCTCTATTCAAACACGGGGTGTAAATGCTATGACATTTATTTGTAACTTGAATGCAAGTGGGATAGGTACTATATGGGGAGTTGTTGCAGGAGGAATAGCTGCAAGTACAGGTGTTGGCTTAGTTGTAGGATTGGTAGTAGGTGCTGCTGTTTCAACTATATCATGTGGTTAATAGTGATAATGAAACAAAAAAGTATTTATTAAATTAAATAAGGTCTATAATGTGGAAATATATATTAATCATTTTATGTTATTGTATCGGAATTTCTTTTTTATGGTTAAATCCTAATGATGCTAATTACAAATTCATTTTTTATGTCTGCTTTTCTATTCCTGTAGGTTTTTTTTGTTATAAAATAGGAAAAGAAAACAAATCATTTAAGAAGTTAGGTTTTATAGGTATATCATTGAATGGGATTGTTGCCTTATTAGGGACGCTAATAGCTTATCTGATGTTGACCGGTTTTTCAAAAGAACATGAAATGTGTTTTATATTTCTGCTTCTTTTATTGATAGTCTGTATAGTTGTATTGATTATTTGGAGTAGAAAAGAAAAAAGTAAAATATAAAAAAACAAGCTCCATGTAATTTATGAAGCTTGTTTTTTATATTTCCTCATTTGATGCCTTTATCTATTTTACTTTCTTAAAAAAATGAACAGGATATAACACAGTCACAAGAAAAGTGTTACCTTTGATCGGAGATAACCGAAAATGGTAGTTATAGCACACTATAACCCTAAAGGGTTTCCATGTGTAAAGGGTTCAAAAAAGGCAAAAAAAAAATACCTTTCTAAAGGTATATTATCTTAATTGATGCCCGATTCTAAATTAAAACACTGTAATTTTGTGTCGTTTATGGTGTATTCCACATTTATTTATTAGCATTGTATTTAAAATGAACTCTCCTAAAATGTCCGGTTGGCTGGCTCTTAGCCCGCTTTTTGTCTTCTTATGCCTTTATCTTGCTGTCTCTATTATTGTAAACGACTTTTACAAAGTACCCATCACTGTTGCTTTTCTTGTTTCATCGTGTTATGCTATCGCTATTACGCGGGGATTAAAGTTAGATAAACGCATCTATCAGTTTTCGGTAGGGGCATCAAATAAGAATATCATTCTGATGATCTGGATTTTTATTCTGGCAGGCGCGTTTGCCGAGAGTGCAAAAGAAATGGGCGCAATCGATGCAACGGTAAACCTCACTCTTACAGTACTTCCTGATAATTTATTGCTGGCCGGAATATTTATAGCATCCTGTTTTATATCTCTTTCTATTGGCACCAGTGTGGGCACAATCGTAGCCCTAACCCCTATTGCTATCGGACTGGCCGAAAAAACCGGGCTTGATTTACCTTTTATAGTAGCCATAGTTGTAGGGGGTTCTTTCTTTGGAGACAACCTCTCCTTTATATCCGATACTACAATTGCCGCTACCAAAACGCAGGATTGTGTAATGAGAGATAAATTCAGGGTTAACTCCATGATTGTTGTTCCTGCTGCCCTGGTCGTTTTGGCGCTGTATATTTTTAAAGGATTTTCCGTATCCTCCTCTGCCGAGGTTGGAGATATCGAATGGTTGAAAGTGGTTCCCTATCTGGTTGTATTAGCAACAGCCATAGCAGGGCTGAATGTTACGGTTGTTCTCGTTTTAGGAATCATTCTTACGGGCTTTATCGGTATGATATCAGGAGATAGTTTTGGCTTTTTCGAATGGTTTGGTTCTATGGGCAAGGGCATCACCGAAATGGGAGAATTGATTATTATCACCCTTTTGGCCGGGGGAATGCTGGAAACCATACGCTATAACGGAGGTATTGATTTTATTATCAAGAAACTTACCCAGCGCGTTAAAAGTAAAAGAGGAGCCGAATTGAGTGTTGCCGCCTTGGTTAGTATTGCCAATTTATGCACCGCCAATAACACCATTGCCATTATAACAACAGGACCTATTGCAAAAGATATCTCCATAAAATTTCATTTAGACAGGCGTAAAACGGCCAGTATACTCGATACTTTTTCGTGTTTGATACAAGGAATTATCCCTTATGGCGCCCAATTGCTCATGGCAGCAGGTTTGGCAGGAATTTCACCTGTTAATATTATACCTTATTTATATTACCCGTTTGTAATGGGTGCATGCGCTTTATTGGCTATTTTATTAAGGTATCCACGTAGATACTCATAACAATATGCTTTTTTAGGGATCGTTTTTTTGCGTAAAACCCCTTGTAGAGCGATTAAGTGGCATGTTTAGAGCATGCCGGGAGAACGTAGGTGTTCTATTTTCGGATAATGATGAAGACAAATTAATGAATAATTCAAAATTAATATCTACCTTTGCGCCCACTATTACGAGTTAATAGTATAATTCAAATCACTTAAAATTAAACATTTAAAGAATGGCAACTAAAATCAGATTGCAAAGACACGGACGTAAAAGTTACGCGTTCTATTCTATCGTCGTTGCAGACAGTAGAGCACCACGTGATGGTAAATTTATTGAGAAGCTCGGTACTTACAACCCAAATACCGATCCTGCTACAATAGATTTGAATTTCGAAAAAGCACTTTCATGGGTTTTGAAAGGCGCACAACCAACGGATACTGCTCGCAATATCCTTTCTCGCGAAGGCGTTTACATGAAGAAACACCTCCTTGGCGGTGTATCTAAAGGCGCATTCGGCGAAGCTGAAGCTGAAGCAAAATTTGAAGCCTGGAAGCAAAACAAACAACAAGGCCTTGCTAACTTGAAAGCTAAACAAGATGAAGCTAAGAGAGCAGATGCAAAAGCCCGTTTGGATGCTGAAAAGAAGGTAAACGAAGCTAAAGCTAAAGAACTTGCAGAGAAAAAAGCTGCTGCAGAAGCTGCAAACAAACCTGCTGAAGAAGCTCCCGCAGAAGAAGCTGCACCAGCAGCAGAAGCAGCCGAATAATAGCTGAAAATTGATAGTTGATAGTTACGATACCGCATGGTAACTATCAACTGTCTTTAACTCCCTTTAACTCCTTTAACTCTCCACATCCTATCCATATTTTGTAATTTTGCAGTAACAATAAAAAGACGTATGAAAACTAAATATGTATTTCTTTTCATTATTGCTGCTTTCTTTGCGTCTTGCGGAGAAGACAGAACCAACGAATCTTATCATCTAACCGTTACCGACCACTGGATTGAAGAGGAAATGCTTGAGAATTATTATTGGTATGAAGACATTCCTCCCAGCAATACATTCAATTATTTTCGTCCCGGTGATGTTTTTTTTAATAATCTCCTCTCTAAAAAAGACGGAAAAGCCGGTGTTCCTTTCTCGCGAATTGAAAGAATAAAAAAGACGACAAACACACGCAATCAAAGTACTTCTGAAACAACTTATGGAATGGAATTTGCTCTTTTCCAGAACCCTGCTAAATCCAGCGAAACGTATGCCCGGGTAATTTATACTATCAAAAACTCTCCTGCCGAAGCAGCGGGAATAAAAAGGGGAGACTGGATATTTAACATAGACGACAAAGCCATTACACCCAAAAACCTGCAAGAGCTATACAGTGGAAATGGGCTAAACAACGTTAGCATTGGCTACATCGATGAAAATAAATTGCCTGTAATTGAAAAGAAAATTGATATTCCGGCAGCCATATACCTAGAAAACAATCCTGTTTACTATCACAACACATATGATGGAGAAAATGGTAAAAAGATTGGATACCTGGTTTACAACTCATTCGTATCAGGAGAAGGAGAGAACTCTGACACAAGATATCTGAATGAGCTTCGGAATATATCGAATGAATTTAAAGCAGAAGGGGTAAATGAATTTGTTTTGGATTTAAGATACAATCCCGGTGGAGAGCTAAACAGGCCGGTTCCTTTTCTCTGTACGATGCTTGCTCCCGAATCTGCCATGGGAAATACTATGGCTTATGTAGAATATAATGATAAAAATTCCGACAAAGATTGGACATTATCATATAATCGGGAACATTTAAACGGTGGATCCAATCTCAATCTAAGCCGTGTTTTTGTAATTACCAGCACAGCCACAGCATCGGCATCCGAAGCAGTTATTAAATTTCTTGATGCTGTTCCTAATTTAAAAGTAAGAACTGTTGGTATGACAACAGTTGGCAAGAATGTGGGTTCGGAAGTAATAACACACGACACCATCAGTTGGGTTCTACAACCAATTGTTTGCAAACTATACAGTTATTATGATGGTAATAAAGTTTCCGAATATGAGGAGGGGATAAAACCTACATATACCGTAAATGAATTTGAGATTTATACAAACAAAATGGAAGCGTTGGGAGATGAAAACGAATTATTGCTCAAAACTGCCATAGATTTAATTCATGATAGAGAACCACCCGCAGTTCCCGAAACACGTTCGGAAAAGCCAAAACTATGGGGAACATCATTAGACAGGAAACATTTACCGGGAGCATTGATTATCCGGTAATTATCTTCTCTCATTTTTTACCATGCAAATTTCTATTACGCGAGTAAAATTGCAATATCTTTGTTACTCAAATTCATATAATTATTTCTCATTATGATACTTAAAAGATTACGTTTATATAATTTCCGATGCTATGAAGAGTTAAATATTTCATTCCATCCATCTTTTAATATATTGTTAGGCATTAACGGAACCGGAAAAACAGCTATCCTCGAGGCTATTCGTATTGCATTAGGCTCTTTATTTAGTGAATTTGATAAAATAGAAAATAAAATTTCCAGTCCTAATATCTCCACAGATGATGTGAGACTTCATAATAGTGAAAGACAATATGAGGTTAGAATCGATCCAACTATTGATATTGAGGAATATCTCAATCCTGAATTATTTCAGGATGTAATGTGGAGCCGGTTTGTAGAGCGGTACGGAGGAAATACACGATATGATAATCCGAAAGATATTAAAGCAATATCCAAAGAAATACAATCCATAATCCGAAAAGGAGAAGATAAAAAAATTCCTTTAATAGCCTATTATTCAACAGATAGATATAAAAAAGAGAAGAAGAATACAGGCTTAGAGCCAACAGGGAGTCGTTTAAGAGGCTATTATAATACGCTAGATTCAACAACCAACACATGGTTCTTTTTAAATATCTATAAAACAGAGACACTCTGGGAATTGCAGCATAATGAAAAATCAAATTTATTATCTGCTGTAAATAAAGCTGTTATGACTTGCGTGAAAGACTGTAAAAATATTTATCATGATGTAAAGGAAGATCAGCTAATTATTCAGTTATCAAATGATGAATTAATTCCCTTTTATATGCTTTCTGATGGGGTTCGCAGTATTCTGGCAATGGTTATGGAATTATCATTCCGTTGCTATTTGTTGAATCCGCATTTAGGGGCATCCGCACCTGTAATTACAAATGGAATTGTATTGATAGATGAAATTGATTTGCATTTACATCCGGAATGGCAGAAGACCATTATCAATGATTTAAGAAAAGCATTTCCTTCGTTGCAGTTTATAGTAACCACCCATGCTCCACTTATTGTTGGCTCCTTAAAGGATGGCGAGATATTTTGTATTGCCGACAAGCAGGCTTTTAATTTCCCTATCCAATATGGCAAAGATGCTAATTCTATCTTAAATGAAATGGGAACATCTGAAATGGATGAAGAATTGAAGAATAAGATAAATAATTATTTTTTGCTGATTGAAGGAGGACAAGGGAAAACCCGGGATGCTGTATTGTTAAGATCTCAATTGGAGGAGCTATTAGGAAGAGAGCATACCGAACTTCAAAGAGCTGATATGATGCTAAGTTTCTTTTAAAAATGGAATAGCAAATGAGGTATATCCATAAAAATATCAATTCAGAAGGACATAAGTTATTAGAAGAATGGAATTTGTTGCGGTATAAAACCAATCAAGAACTTGTATATCGTGATTTTAATAAAAAAAAGGAATTAAACGACCATTTACGAGAAGAACAAGGCGGAATTTGTTGCTATTGTCAGCAAAGAATAACCACGTTTAAACAAACTTCCCGAACAGGTGATTCACATAATGAACATCTTTTCCCGCAGAAAGGTGCTAATGCGAGAATAGAACTTCAAACCAATCATGGAAATTTATTTGCATGCTGTTGCTATTCGGTCGGTTTCCCTAAAAAACTACAGCATTGCGGAGAGGCAAAACATGAAAGTATTATTTATGATTTTATAAAATGGGTAGACTGTGACCAGCATTTTAAATATAATAATATAGGAGAGATTATACCGACAGGTCCTTACAATTCATTCAAAGAATTTAAAGATAATAGAGGATTACTGATCGGCAAACAGTTAAAAGCTCTTGAAGCGATTGAAATACTTAAATTGAATCAAACGACTTTAGTTGAAGAGCGTAAAAAAGAGATAACAGCTTTGATTAAGATGCTTGATAAATTTTCTTATGATGAAATACAAATTAAGATAAAGGAATTCAATGTAAAGCCATATAAACGGTTTATCGATATGATTTTGTATTATATGAGAAAGAAAAAGCGAACCTCATGACTCTATTTCACTTAATTCTAACCAGCGCATGGTTTTTTCATCAATTAAATCTGTTATAACAGGTAATCTTTTCGACTTTTCTGTTAGCTCATCAACCGATAGAGAACCGCTGCATAATGCTTCTTCTACTGTTTTCTTTTCTTCTTCCAGTGTGGCTATCTCTTTTTCAAGTTCTTCGAATTCTCTTTTTTCCTTGAAACTCATTCTACGTTTTTCATCCGTACGTATTCTTTGTTTCTTCTCCTCTTTTGGTTTCGCGGCTTCTTTTTCATTTTGCTCCTGTGTCGATTTCCAATCCCGATAGTTTGAATAATTACCGGGGAAATCACGAATATCTCCTTGCCCGTTAAATACCAGTAAATGATCAACTACTTTGTCCATAAAGTACCTATCATGCGATACCACAATTACACACCCCTTGTAATGCTGCAAATACTCTTCCAGGATATTCAGGGTAACGATATCAAGATCGTTTGTAGGCTCATCCAAAATAAGAAAATTTGGATTCCTCATCAGTATGGTACATAGATACAACCTACGGCGCTCTCCCCCACTTAGCTTATAAACATAGTTATGCTGGGTTTCGGGCGCGAATAGAAAATGTTGCAGAAATTGTGAAGCCGTTAGCTGCTTACCGTTTCCAAGTTCTACATATTCGGCAATATCCTGTACAACATCAATTACTTTCATTTGCTCATCGAACCGAAGTCCTTCCTGCGAGTAATATCCAAAACGTACAGTTTCTCCTATCTCAATGGTTCCACTGTCTGCCGGAACTTCACCTAACAGTATTTTAATAAATGTTGATTTTCCTGTACCGTTGTTTCCTATTATACCCATTTTCTCGTAACGGGCGAAGACATAAGAGAAATCATCCAGTATCTTTAAATCTCCATACCGCTTATATAGGTGCTCTGCATCAAATATTTTAGAACCGATATAGGAAGCCTTTATATTAAGTTGCACATTACTGTTATCAATACGTTGTTTGGCAACCTTTTCCAAAGCATAAAAAGCATCTTCCCTGTATTTAGCTTTGTGTCCCCTGGCCTGTGGCATCCGCCTCATCCATTCTAGTTCTGTTCGATAAAGATTATTCGCACGGGTAATTTCGGTATTCATGGCATCAACCCGTTCTTGTCTTTTTTCAAGGTAATAGCTGTAGTTGCCTTTGTACTGGTAAATCTGCCGGGTGTCAATTTCCATAATCTCGGAGCAAACCCTATCCAGGAAATAACGGTCGTGTGTTACCATTAACAAGCTAAGGCTGACCCGTTGAAGGTATTCTTCGAGCCATTCAATCATATCAAGATCAAGGTGATTGGTGGGTTCATCCAGAATCAGCAAATCCGGTTCGATAATTAAAGCATTGGCCAATGCTACACGCTTTAGCTGTCCACCCGAGAGATATTTTATCTTTTGACTAAAATCATGTATTTTAAGTTGGGTGAGTACCTGTTTTGCTTTTCTTTCATAATCCCACGCCTTTTCCTGTTCCATTTGGGCAAGAATTTCGTTTATTCCGAGATTACCTTCTGTTGCCATACAGGCTTCATATTCTTTTATAAGTTGAGTTACCGGGTTGCCATGATAAAAACAAGCCTCAAGCACAGTAAGCTCTTCGGGGTATACCGGATTTTGTTCGAGTATACTCACCCGAAGATCGCGTTTTAACGTTATACGTCCATTATCGTAACCTTCTTTACCGGATAATATATTTAAAAGGGTAGTTTTACCGGCACCATTCTTTGCTATTAACCCAACACGCTGTCCTTCGGAGATGCCAAAGGAAACATTTTCTAATAAGACCAAATCACCAAAAGACTTTGTGAGGTTCTCTACCTGAAGATAACTTATCATTTGAGTTTTTGAGTTTATAGTTTTAGGAATTCTTCCATCACATTTACCGGTTCGCCTGCTTTTATTTTACTCCATACCAGTTTCATAGGATCAATCACGGCTCCGGTTTTTGTGTATTGCAACACAGGATCTTCCCGGTTACCGTCAATCAACGTCATCCATTCCATGCCTTCCAGTTCATTGGCAAGAATAACACAGATTGCAATACCCAAAGACAACCATATTTCTTTTTGTTTTGGTTTGATAAAACCGCTATCAATAACTTCTTGTATTTTAGAAAGGTCTTCTTCAACTCCCTGGAAATCTTTTTTAAGCTGCTTTTTTATAAGCGATACGGCCGAATCATATAATTCATCTACTTCACTGATTTCCGAAATCCTGATGGGAATTATTTCGGCAGGATACTTTTGTCCGTCTTTCCGTATTTCGAGAGTAGATATAATTTTCTCCGCATCAGTTATTGCTCCGCCTTTGGGAGCAGTAAAGGTACATATAAATGTAATGTTTTCAATTCCTGTAATCCAGGTATGGTTTACATAAAAAGCATTATCCTCCTGAAACATTTCTTTACTATAGGCGCATTGCAGATTTCCTATTTTCACTAATGCGGATAACCGATTCTCTCTTAGTTCGTCTTTAATAGAATCACTCCCATAATAGTTAGCATCAGGGTATTTTGTGTCTTTCTTTAATGCTGAAATCCGGAAGTTACCACTCCACACATTCGGATTATAAAAAAGAAAAGTATTCTCTTCATCTTCAAATTCGCCCCAGTTCAATGGATAGATTAAGGAAAACCATTTTTGGGGAGATATAAATTTCTTCCCTGATATTTCTGTCATAATATTCTATTTTATTAGATACAGGGCAAAGGTAATGTATTTTTTAGAAATGACTTAAAAACTCCTTATTCTTATCACCCGTTCACAATACTTCGCAACCCTCTCTCGGTGTGTGATAAAAATAAGTGTCTTATCCTTCGTTTGCGAAAGGAGTCGTTCCATCAGCAAACGTTCTGTCGGGCTGTCTAATGAAGAGCTAAACTCGTCTAATAACAAGATACTTCCCGGGCGAAGCAACCCCCGCGCAATACCGATGCGTTGTGCCTGCCCCTCACTCAGTCCGGCTCCTCCTTCTCCGCAAAGCGTATCCAACCCCTCGGGGAAGTCGTAAACAAATCCGGCTACGGCGGTAGTCAAAACATTGGCTAACTCTTCTTCGGTAGCATTTGGATTACCCATTAACAGGTTATCCCGTATCGTTCCGCTCAACAGTGTATTTCCCTGTGGCACATACACCATATTGCAGCGGGTTAACGGGCAAGTTTCTATTGTTTGTTTCTCGTTGTATAGATCTATTTTCCCTTTTTGGGGATACAGCAAAGCAAGCATCAGCCGTATCAGCGTGCTTTTACCCACACCCGTTTCGCCCACAATGGCCGTGCGGCTACCGGGAACAAAGTTGTACGAAAAGCCTTTTACTATCTCTCGGTCTCCATCGGGATAGGCAAATGAAACAGCATCGAAACGAATGCCTACCGCACCGTTGAGTATTATTGATTCACCTTGCTTTTCCAACTGTAAACTGTTTAATTCTTCGAGCCGCTCGGCAGAAGCCAAAGCGTTTACCAGCGCGGGCAACCGGCTCCCCATATCCACTATCGGGCGTTGTACCTGCCCCACTAGTTGCAAAAAAGCTGCCATCACTCCAAAGGATATTGTTCCTGTGGAGATACCCTCTACTCCCCACAGGAAAGCAACCACATAGCCTGTGGCGAACCCCGTCATAACCAATGTTCGTGAGAATAAGGTAAAGCTTGTCTGCCTCATGACCTGCCGGTAAAGTGCTGCCTGAAAAATAGCTAGCCGGTTGACTACCGCACGGTTCTGTCCGAGGGTCTGAATCAATGTTTTATGCTGTATCTTTTCCTGCATGTGCGCCTGAATACGGCTGTCGGAACTTCGTATTTCTTTCGTTAGGTGGTGCATTCGTTTTATATATACCTTACTGATGAGCAGGAACAGCGGCATAATCGCCAATACCGCCCACGACAGACGGCTATCGAGATGGTTCAGGAAAAAGAATGCAGCCAGTAACTGAAATCCGGCAACGGCCATTGACGGCAATGATTTGCAGACAGTCTCCGTACAAAGGCGAACATCCTCTTCGAGGCGGTTGAGCACATCGCCGCTATGAAAACGCTCTTTGCCGCTCCAGGTGCTGAGCATTACGCCGGTAAACAGTTGCTGCCTCAATTTGTTTTTCAGCCGTATGTTGTTTTTGTTCTCCAGGTAATTACTCCACAACAAAAGTGCTAATTCTATAATCACAATAGCAATCAGCAATACTGTATAATACCGCATGCCGTTATCTGTTGCGCGAGAGGCAATATCGATAAGTTGCTTGCACACCCACACAAACAGCAGAGAGGCACAAACACGCAGCATTCCTACAACACTGTTCAGCAGGATGGCCGTGCGCAAGCCTTGTGCACCCGTCCAAAGCCAATAGATACTTGTTTTTATCATTTGCCTTTTATTATTGCAATGATACTTGTTATAAAGGCACTGATATAAAACACCGTTATGCTTAAAGGAGCTATAGAAAACAGCTGCGCTACCCTTTGATTGCGAAGCCTAAAGCTGTGCCACTTACCCGCGAAATATCCCTTTGGACGTTTTTTACGCTCGGGATTATACTTTCCGAAGTTGCCCGTTTGAAGAATGCTTTTTAATACCCGTTGTTCGAGTTTTCTATACTTTGTGCTATAAAAAGGGAACCTATCCTCATCAAGTTCCAAACAGTTTACTGCTATACATCCGAATATTTTCCATGCCCGCAGCAATCCGAAAGATTTTAAATCTTTGTATAACTCCGGCTTGTTTATGGTGTTATGAAATTTATTGAGGCAAAGTACCCAATCGCAGAGCTGACGGAGGCCAACCCCACCGTTAATAAAATGACGGTAGAGGTGACCGAAGATAAATACAGCATCGAAATGTATCGCAGGCAAGGCTACCTCCGTGCCGTTCACTTCCCATTTTCGCAGGTTGTTTCCTGTGAGATGCCATTTTGTCCAACGCTGAAATCCCGGATTCTGCAACGGATTGTAGAGTTTGTCGGCAATACGGTGCAGTTCAACGGCAACGTCACCAATATGAAAATGGTAGTGTTTTACACTTTCAATGGCCGCTTCGGTTTCGCCCATTTCCCGGGCAAGCTCACAGGCTTTCTTATAGCATGCTCCACCCACATACAAATCGATATCTCCACACTGGCGGCGAACCGGATTGGGGTAGCTTTGCGCCACGCCCTGCCCTTTTAACAAAACGGGACATATACCTTCGGCCTCGAACCTGGGCACAATTTCCGCAATCTGTTTATTGAGCAATTCGTGGCTTTGTTCAATGCGGATAATCGTTTGATAGAGCTTGCGCATGATGGTGGCGGGCGGCTGTAATGTTGCCGGAAGGCTGGAGATACCATCGAATACCAACCCCATAACTGTCTGCATTTGGGCAATCTTCAGGATAGCTTCCCAATCTGCACCATTGGCAAACAAAGCAGTATCTAGCCAACTGCCCCACAAACCCGAACGAAGCAGGGCGAAAAATTGCCGTTCCGTTTTGTTCATCACTCTTCCACAATCCCGACTTCGAGCCAATTGGCCATTATTTCTATAGCATCCTTCAACGCCCGATCCGCTGTTATGTTATATTTATCGGTCAGCAGGTTGGCAAGTGTTTGCGCGTTAAACGTTTTGCCATCCACTGCCTGCCACAGATAGGCCGCCGAGGCATTCAGGGCAATCAGCCTGTTGAAGTCTATCTGCCCCAATCCTTCGCCCGATACAATGTATTCGCCTCCAACTGTGCGGAGCTTGAATCCTTCTTTTATTTTCATTCTTTCTTTATTTACATTATAATTCGTTTGTGTATTGCTAATAAATACCTTCTTATGGGTAAAAGCGCCCGCCATAGCCGCCCGCGTCCGCACTTTACCCGCACACCCTTACGGAGAATAGCTATGGCATGCCCGCAAATATCTTCCTTGCGGCAATGCTCGGTACCGTTCAGATTGCCATCTCCCATCAAGGTGATTTTCTCGTTGTTTATCTGTATAATACGGTGCAGAACAAACTGTTTGGAGGCAACCTCTGCCAAGACAATATCGCCAACGGCAAACTGATTTTTTTTTTTGCAGAACAATGTTATCTCTGCCGCCTACGATAAAGGGTAGCATGCTGTTTCCCTTCGCCTTGAGGGTAACGGTTTCGCCACCTGCAAGCATTCGGGCTATTTCGGGCAGCAGTTCTTCGTTGGGTACAGCTATCGTTCTCATTGCATGGTATCGGATGATAGTTTGGCGGCAGCTTCGTTGGGCAGGCAACCCAAGTGATAACAGGCCACCGAACTTGCCAGTTTCTCTACTGTGCGGTGTATGCCCGATGCTATCGCCTCTTCCCACCGCATACCCGAGCAGGCGGGAAGCACCGCGGCATACCCGTGCAACGTAGATAGTTTTTTTATCTTATTTTCGGGTGCTTGACTCAGTTTCACAATACCTTTCAGCGGTGCGTTGTCATTCTTGTAGCAGGGCGTCTTTCCGCTCCAGGGCGTTCCGAAAACATAGGCTTGTCCGTTGATAACGCGTATCACGGGGTTATCATCGTTCAGCAGTTCGCTACCCGCAATGTGTTCTAGCCACAAGCGGCTGTGGGTTGATTTACCGGTGCCACTTTTACCCAAAAACATAAAGCCTTTGTTATTATGCTTGATAACCGAGGCGTGCATCAATACAGTGTCGAGGCTGGAAGTCGCAAAGGCGTAAAGCAGCATCAGGCAGTTGTTGAGACAGAAACCCCGAAGCTGTTCGTTGGCGGGTAACACAGCTTGCGCTACCGCAAAAGAGGCATCCGCATCCATCGTACAGCAGTCGTTGCTACCGGGATAGGCGATGCGAAAACGAAAGTTCCCTTCCACCGATTTGTACACACCGATGGAGGCGATATCGTCATCGAACTGACCAACCTGTTTATATTCTTTTCCGGACAACACTTCGGTTATCGACAGATGGAAGATGGTATTCTTTTCACCATCCGAAATACGAAACGGTGCATAATTGCTCAAACTATACTCGTATTTTGTTGTGGCAGGAAAAGATAGCCGGAATGTGTGCCCGGCTACCTTGTAAAATAAATATTGAGCCATCAATACTCCCGTATCCAGCGGATATTAGCATCTAATTTTTTTGGATCAATGCCATAAAGACCCTCTTCGAAACTAAAAGTATAACACGAGGGGACGGATATTTCCGAAGAAGATAGATACCACCAATTGACAGCGTTTCCGCTGGCGCCAAAGGCATCTCCACCTTTATTTGTGAGTTTTGTATTAAACTGCAATCGAGAAGCTATGCATTCTGCTGAATTATAATCCGGCATGTTGCTGGATGTCCAATTCACAATACGTTCGTAAATTTTGCCGCTGTATCCGGCAAAAAGCATTTTAATTTCATCTCGGGCAGGCAAATACCATGCACCGCTTTCGTTATTGCTGTTTACCGTATTATAAACATAAAAGAAAGCCGGATAATCATCACCAAAGGTCAGGCTACTCTTATATTTAGTTATCATGTTCTTCGTAGCCGTTGCTCCATCGGTAAAGCTGCGAATACCGGTTACCCCGACATTTTCTTCATCATTATCAGGACCCCATTGCGAAACATAAGTTTCGTTAAGTGCTACAACTTTTCCTTGGGTGCCTAAACTACCCGGCCTCACCCAGAATACAATACCTTCGGGATTGGTATCGTTAGGCCAGTAATCGCCCACAGTGTAAGAGGTTCCGGTTATTGGACTAAGAATGTCGAGAGGATTTATCTGCAACTGAAAATAATAGCTTTTACCTTGCTCTATACCATTTGAAAAGAAACCGAGGTGAGTCCCTATTTTGTATGTTTTACGAACAATATAGTTGTTGGTACCATCCGTCAAAGATAGTTCAATGATTAAATCGTCCGAAGCCTCGAAAGCATCTGTAGCTGTGGGCAATACAACCATGTAGCCTTCGCATTGATCTTTTTCATCTTTGGTAGAGAAATTGCGGGCAGCGCCTGTTAATGATAGGTTAACACTGGGAGATTTCCCTACAACAGGATCCGGAGTAAGTGAAGAATCATCAATGTCATCCAGCTTTCCGATGGTGTTAAACACAGCTTCGCCGGAGCTCAGACTTACATTAATATTTGCCAATTTTAAATCATTGTTGCCAGAACTATTCCATACCGCGAAACGCAGTACCGATGCGAGATGCTTGTAGGTGAGATTTATGGCATTTTCACCCTCAACCATTACATCATTTTGTGCCTTCATCAACATATATGCTCCCAAATGCGTAGAGTTTGGCTGGGCTTGTATTTGATACACCGGAATGTTTGCCATCAAAAAGTCATAATAATCGGTTCTTACCTCCCAGGCCGAAGTTGGATAAAGCCCATAGGCTGTGTACCGGCCATCGTTGATGTCATCAAACTCAACAACATCAAATGTACAATTGTTGCTCTGCACACCTTGTGCCACACTTGCTTTATAGCTTGCTTTTTTGTATTGAGACGGATTTGTTGTACCTGAACTTACAAAAAACACGGTAGTGGCATCTTCGTTGCTCCAATAAAATTTTTCACCAAGAGTATAATCGCTATCTTCAATCACACCCGATTT
The DNA here is from genome assembly GCA_036724805.1 of Bacteroides sp. Taxonomy (GTDB): domain Bacteria; phylum Bacteroidota; class Bacteroidia; order Bacteroidales; family Bacteroidaceae; genus Bacteroides. The sequence continues at coordinate 25,425 of DAIMFE010000015.1, read as the reverse complement.
GGTAGTAGTTTGCCCTTGCGCCACGCTTGCTTTTAGTTGCGGAGCTGTTTTTTCTTCTTTAGATTGTTCTGCTGCTATTTCATCATTGTCACATGCTCCCAATAAAACAGCCATCAAAACAAAAAAAAGTAAATATAATTTTTTCATTTCCATTATTATTTATATTTACCTACTGTTTACCAAGGTCTTCCACCCCCGGGATTATAGTCGTCACCACTGCCTACAAGGATATTTGTTTCAGTCTCCATTTCGATGATTTCGATCGCGGGCTTTTCATAGATTTCGCTACATAGTTGCTTTGTCTCTTGATCTAAATTTTTTCTTGATTCCATTCTAATTTTTGTTAGTGTTAATTACGAAAAATATTCATTTCAACAAATATATTCTAAAACAGGCCTTCTTGTTTGACAAATCGTACAATTGTGATTTTTACGATTTGTCAAATAGGGAAAAAGCAGGATCAAGATGCTGCACTTATGTAAAAAAGGCGTTTTACACAGTGTTAAAACGCCTTTTTTTATTCTATTCACAAACTCCGGATAAAATTAGTTTGTTTTGTATAATACCCACGAGCCCTGAAAATCTCCCCGACCCGGGTACTTCGCTTTAAAAGTGTCGCGAGCTCTGGTAGCAGACGTATGATCATTAAATGAATCTACAATAACCCTATACATTGCTTTTTGAGGATTAAATGCGATTGTGGCATTATAGCCTTGAGCATTAAGATAATCCTTCAAATTTTCGGCATTAGATTTCAATCCGAAACTTCCACAAACAACGCTATAAGCTTTTAATGCTTCATTTCCCGAGACGTATGTTATCTCTTCTTTACGCACATCGTTAGTAGGTTGTTCAACCACAACTGGTGATGGATTAGTTGCTGGGGGGGTTACAGGGGTTACTCCATTTGCTCCGTTCACAACCGGTGCATATTCTACTGGTATGGTACCAGTTTCAGCCAGTTCTTCAGTCAGGGCTTTATCATATGCCTTTTTATAGGCACTTTCATTCGATTTACACGATGTAAATGCTAAAATTGTACAGAAACTTAATCCTAAAACTAATAATTTTCTCATATTCATATAATTAATTAAGTATGTTTTCTAAATTATTCCAGTTGCTTGAAAACGAACTATTATCTAACACGGGATAGATCAGTTTGTTTTAAATAAAACCCAGGAATTTTGAAAATCTTCCCGACCGGGATATCTTGCGATAAAAGTATCTCGTCCTTTAACAGCCGAAGTATAGTCATTATAGGAATCTGCAATAACTCTATACATTTTTTTCTCCGGATTTAATATTATCGTTGGATTATACCCTTGCGAAATAAGATAATTCATTACCTTTTCGGCATTTTTCAACAAAGAGAAGCTTCCACATATAAGGCCATAGGACTTAAAGGCATTGTTGCCGGATATATATGTTACGTCTTCGGTTCGTATTTGAGTTCGTATTTCATTAGTAGGCTGCTCCACAGGCAGTGGCGTTACAGGTAGTGGAGTTACAGCAGTTCCATCGCCATGAATAATAGTCGGTTCAAAACCTCTGGATGCAATAGCAACTTCTTGAGTTGCTTTCTCACTCGATTTACAAGATGTGAATGCTAGGATTGTGCAGAAACTTAATCCTAAAACTAATAATTTTCTCATACCCTTATAATTGAATTAGTTGTTTTTCACTTATTTTTATAGGATATGGTACCCGTTGCCTGATTGGTTGGCATTACTAATATTTCCGCAATTTGTATGTGCGGTGGTACCGTAGCTGCAAAGAAAACCGTTTCCGCTATATCATCCCCACTCAACACATGGATTCCTTTATAAAAATTATCTGCTGTTTCCTTATCTCCTCTGTAGCGCACAACAGAGAAATTTGTTTCCACCATTCCGGGTTTAATATTGGTAACCCGCAAAGGTGTATCTACCAAATCTATGCGAAGCCCGTCTGACAAGAACTTAACTGCTGCTTTGGTAGCACAATAAACACTTCCGCCGGGATAGGCTGCTTCGCCGGCTATAGAACCTATATTAATAATGTGTCCGGTTTGTCTTTCTATCATTCCCGGAACGATTAGTCGGGTCATTGACAATAACCCTTTTATGTTGGTATCAATAACAATATCCCACTCATCAAGATCCCCTTCAAATTCTTTATCAACACCAATAACAAGTCCGGCATTATTAATAAGTATATCTATATTTTGCCATTCGGCCGGCAAAGAGTTTACCGATTCTTTGATGGATTCTCTATTTCTCACATCAAAAGGCAGTAGGTAAACTGATGTAGAATATTTGGATACCAATTCATTTTTTAACTCTTCTAATTTCGATAAATTTCGGGCATTTAAAATAAGTTTTGCCCCATTAGCAGCGAATTTACGAGCACAAGCCTCCCCTATTCCACTGCTTGCTCCTGTTATAAAGACTAGCTTACTCTTCATTTAATTTCACATTCTTTTATAAAATTACAGCAAATATATTACATAAAATTGGACAAACACCGTATGAAGTGCTTAATTAATTATAAAAATAGGAGTAAGGAGTAAGGAGTAAGGAGTAAGGAGTTTCTTCTTACTTCTATTTTTCATTTTTTCTTCTTTGTAAGAACAATATACAAAGAAATATGTTAATTTTGTAATATCACTATAAAAAGTAATAATTATGAAAGGAATTAATGTTTTATTAGCTTTTTTGAGCGGTGCTATTATCGGTACAGCGGCAGGAATGTTATTTGCCCCGGAAAAAGGAGAGGATACCAGAAACAAAATCATTGAAATTCTGCGTAAAAAAGGTATTAAACTAAACCGCAACGAATTAGACGATTTAGTAGATGAAATTGCTGCCGAAATGAAGGGAGATGTTGATTAATAATTAAAGAATAGGATCATTATGTTTACGAAAAAGAGCACAAAAGGGTTTCAACAAATTTTTGAGGAGTGTAAGAAATATATTGAACTTCAGAAAGAGTTTGTCAGGTTGGAATTAATTGAAAAAATAACGATTGTTTTTTCAACATTGTTATTGATTTTGGTTATTTTTATTCTAAGCATGATGGTTCTATTCTATTTACTATTTTCTTTAGCCTATTTACTAGATCCATATGTAGGAGGACTAACGAACAGTTTCCTCATTATTTCGGGTATTGTATTGGTTCTTATATTTTTGTTCTATTTTTTGCGCAAAAAGCTTATTATTAATCCTATCCTCAATTTTATAGCTAACCTTTTTTATAACGATTCATCCAAATAAGCCATGAGTAATCAATTAACAGTAAATCAACTGAAGAAATTGCAATTAGAAGATATTATACAACGGAAACGTGAAATACGTACCGAAATAGGTTTGCAGAAAGATGTTATTGTTTATTCTGCAAAAAGATTGGTTTCTTTTTCATCCGGTACTACACCGGGAGGTGGTATATTTAAAAAATTTGGTACCGGAATGGCCGTTTTCGATGGGATATTAATAGGATACAAGATGATAAAAAGGGTAAAGAAGTTGTTTCGGAGGAAATAGTGTGTACACACACTCGTAAGAAAACACCTATGTTTTGCCAAGAAAACACCTGCGTTGTACCGGCAAAAAACCTACGTTGTACCGGTAGAATACCTGCGTTTTCTTGGCATGATGCTCCGAGATAGTTGAAGAATAGCAGTTGAGCTTACCTACACATAAGTTTCAAGTAACTTTACATTACCATTGGGTTCAAGCGTTAATTCCCGTGTTATTGCAGGGATCAAAACAGTTTCGCCAGCTTGAAGTTCTATTTCATATTGTTGATCATCAATAATTTTACAACCGCCCTCAATGCAAATGAAGATAACGAACGCGTCTAGCTCGGAATAGTCAAATGTAATATTTTCGGTTAGATCATACAAAGTTGTTGTAAAATATGGACAAGCAACCAGTTCTACCGGTTCATCCAGCTCGGGTTCGTATTTTGTACGATAATCATCCAGCACTTCATAGTTGATAGCATCCTTTGCCTGTTCGGTATGAAGTTCGCGAGGCTTTCCCTGAGCATCTTTACGATTGAAATCGTAGATACGGTAAGTTATATCGGATGTTTGCTGGATTTCTGCAATAAATGCCCCCGCTCCAATACTATGAACACGACCTGCCGGAAGAAAAAATACATCACCCGGATTTATTTCGTATTCTTGTAAAACGTTGGTTATAGTATTATTGTACACTCTAGCTTTGTACTCTTTCGGCGTTATTTGTTCAGAAAACCCCGAGCGAAGTTTGGCGCCTTTATCAGCATTAATTACGTACCACATTTCTGTTTTACCAAAAGAGTTGTGGCGTTTCTTTGCTAATGTGTCATCGGGGTGTACCTGAATAGACAAGTCTTGTTTAGCATCGATAAATTTAATGAGTAGCGGAAACTTATTTCCAAAACGACGGTAGTTTTCTTCCCCTACCAACTCTTCGCGATACCTGCGAACCATATCTGTGAGAGAAAGTCCCTTTTCCGGACCGTTGGCAACTATAGATTCATCGCCTTCCACACCGGATATCTCCCAACTCTCTCCTACGCCCGTTAATTCTGAATTTAAGTGTTTAAAAGGAACAATCTTTTCTCCTCCCCATAGCGTTTGCTTTAGAATAGGTTTAAATTTTAACGGATACATTTTTAATGATATTTAAAGTGTAATATTAGGTTTTAATTCAGGGCAAATATAGATATTTTTTTAACTACTTTTCTCTATCCCCCTAAAAATACGGGAAATATTAATTTTTAGACGGGAATTGCACTCATTATTTAATTGAATTTACTTGTTTAAAAGAAAGAATTTCTCTTTATTTGCAAGATAATTCTTAATAATAGATATGATGGATAACACATTCTCCGTAGAGGGAAATATTTCTGCCTTAAAAAAAGAGGATTTTCAAACAGAAGTGAATGGAAAAAAAACGGATCTATTTATTCTAAAAAACAAAAAAGGGATGGAGGTAGCTGCTACTAACTACGGTTGCGCGCTACTTTCAATTATGGTTCCCGACAAGGATGGTAATTATGGTAATGTTGTTCTAGGACACGATAGCATCGACCACGTAATTAACAGCCCCGAACCTTTCCTGAGTACAATAATCGGACGTTATGGCAATCGCATCGCCAAAGGTAAATTTACACTTTATGGCGTTGAATACGATCTCGCCATAAATAACGGTCCCAACTCTCTTCACGGAGGGCCTACGGGATTTCATAGCCGCGTATGGGATGCAACTCAAATTGATGAGACCACAGTACAATTTGATTATCTTTCCGCCGATGGCGAAGAAGGTTTTCCGGGAAACCTGGAGGTAACGGTAATATATCGCCTCGAAGAGGATGAAAACGCTTTGGTTATTGAGTACAGAGCCACAACCGATACAGCCACAATCGTAAACCTCACCAACCACGCTTTCTTTAACCTCAACGGTATCGCAACTCCCTCTCCATCAATAGAAAATCATATACTTACTATAAATGCCAACCATTATACTCCTGTTGATGAGGTATCGATACCTACCGGAGAAATAGCAAAAGTGGAAGGTACTCCCATGGATTTCCGTGCACCATCTATTGTGGGCGATCGTATTAACGATAACTTCGAACAACTTGTTTTTGGCGCCGGATACGACCATTGTTACGTATTGAATAAAACCGAAAGCGGTGAATTGAGCTATGCTGCAACCTGTAAGGATCCTGTAAGCGGACGTACGCTGGAAGTATTTACCACAGAACCGGGCGTACAACTATATACCGGAAACTGGCTAAATGGCTTTTCAGGAGCTCATGGGGCAACTTTTCCCGCCAGAAGCGGCATCTGCTTCGAGGCGCAGAGTTTTCCGGATACTCCCAACAAATCCTATTTCCCTTCGGCTACTTTATTGCCGGAAGACGAATACCAGCAGGTAACCGTTTATAAATTTGGTATAGAATAAAAAATAAATAATTAACTAAATTAACCATTAAAAACTTATGACAAAGCAAAAACAAAGTGGAAATATGATCGCAATCATAACGATGATATTTTTATTCGGTATGATTTCTTTCGTAACAAATCTAGCGGCACCAATCGGTGTAATATGGAAAAACCAACCGGGAATCGAGGGATCGAATATGCTCGGCATGATGGGAAACATGATGAATTTCCTGGCTTATTTATTTATGGGTATTCCGGCCGGAAAACTTCTTACCAAAATTGGTTATAAAAAAACAGCACTTTGGGCAATTCTAGTTGGGCTCTTAGGCGTAGCTATTCAAACTTCTTCGGGAATTAAACTTCTAAAATTTGCGCTCGTTGGTGAAATCTACGCTAGCTTTTTTGTATATCTTTTAGGCGCGTTTGTTGCCGGCTTCTCTGTTTGTATGCTTAATACAGTAGTAAACCCTATGTTGAATCTTCTTGGTGGAGGTGGTAATAAAGGTAACCAGTATATTCAAATTGGAGGATCATTCAATTCTCTTGCCGGTACATTAACACCTATGTTTGTAGGTGCTTTAATTGGAGAAATCACTAAAGACACATGGATTTCGGACGTTTATCCGGTTCTTTTCTTAGCAATGGGTGTATTTCTTCTCGCATATATCATTCTTATTTTTATCCCTATAAGTGACCCTATTCAAAATAAATCAAATACTGTATATGAGTATAGTCCATGGAAGTTCCGTCATTTCGTATTAGGAGCAATTGGAATATTTGTATATGTTGGTATAGAGATAGGTATACCGGGAACATTAAACTTCTTCTTGTCCGATACAGACCCGGATGGAAGCGGTGCCGGACTAAACCCCGCGACTGCAGCTTCAATTGGTGGATTTGTTGCTGGTACTTACTGGTTCTTAATGTTAATCGGTCGCTTCCTTGGAAGTATGATAGCCGGTAAAGTTTCGAGTAAAAGTATGCTTACTTTCGCATCAGGATTAGGTATTATATTGGTCTTGATTTCGATTATGTTACCCAATACCGTTACTACTTCAATGCCGGTATTTACAGGTTCTACATTTGAGATGGTAAAAGTTCCTCTGGCTGCATTGCTTCTTGTTCTTTGCGGACTGTGTACATCTATAATGTGGGGTGGTATATTTAACCTTGCTGTAGAAGGTTTAGGAAAATACGTTGCTTTGGCATCCGGAATCTTTATGATGATGGTAGTGGGTGGTGGTATTCTTCCGTTATTCCAAAACTGGATTGCTGATATAACAACCTATATGACAAGCTACTGGGTAATTATTGCCGGTCTTGCCTACCTGTTATACTACGCTTTGATCGGAAGTAAAAATGTCAACAAGAATATTCCTGTTGACTAATAAAACAGTACTAATCATACAATAATTTAAAAGCATAAAAACGATGAATATAGATCATGTAAGAAGCCGTTTCGCAAAACACTTTAATGGTGCTACGGGTTCTGTTTATGCCTCACCAGGACGTGTTAACCTAATTGGCGAACATACAGATTATAACGGCGGATTCGTATTCCCCGGCGCAGTTGATAAAGGTATTATCGCTGAAATTAAACCCAACGGAACAGATAAAGTGCGCGCATATTCGATTGACCTGAAAGATAAGATTGAATTTGGATTGAACGAAGAAGATAAACCGCGCACTACATGGGCAAGATACATTTTTGGTGTTTGCCGCGAAATGATTAAACGCGGAGTAGATGTAAAAGGATTCGACACGGCTTTTGCCGGCGATGTGCCTCTTGGAGCCGGTATGTCATCATCGGCTGCATTAGAAAGTACTTATGCATTTGCTATCAACGAACTTTTTGGAGAAAATAGAATTAATAAATTTGAATTAGCGAAAGCCGGACAGGCCACCGAGCACAATTATGTTGGCGTTAACTGTGGTATCATGGATCAGTTTGCCTCTGTATTTGGAAAAGCCGGTCATTTAATTCGTTTGGATTGCCGCTCATTAGATTATAACTATTTCCCATTTAACCCAACAGGCTATCGTCTTGTTTTGCTTGATTCGGCAGTAAAACATGCATTGGTTGACGGTGAATACAACAAGCGCCGTGCTTCTTGCGAGAACGTTGTTGCGGTTATGCAGAAAAAATATCCACATGTAATGTTTCTTCGTGACGCGAATATGGATATGCTGAACGAAGTAAAAGACCGGGTTAGTGAGGTAGATTACAACCGCGCTAAATACGTTATTGAAGAAATTCAACGTGTTTTAGATGTTTCGGATGCTCTTGAAGCAGGTGATTATGAAACCGTTGGGCAAAAGATGTATGAAACCCACTGGGGAATGAGCAAACTTTACGAAGTGAGCTGTGAGGAACTTGATTTCCTTAACAACATTGCAAAAGAATGCGGTGTTACAGGTTCGCGCGTAATGGGTGGCGGATTCGGTGGCTGTACAATTAACCTGGTTAAGGATGAATTGTATGATGGTTTCATTCAGAAAGCAAAAGAATCTTATAACGAAAAATATGGAAAATACCCGAAGGTTTACGATGTGGTTATTTCCGATGGCTCAAGAAGATTGGCATAACTCTTTTATAGCACTATAAAAAGAGCTCTTATGGGGGCTCTTTTTAATTAAAACATCCACAAAAACAAAAACAATCATGAAAAAAACAATTACCAGTATTTTTTTATTCTCCGCTTTCCTCATTGCATTTGCACAGGAAAGACCTAAAGAGCAGCTCCCTCCCGACTCTAAAGAATTATTTAAAGTAGGTGTGGCAGGGTACACGTTTGTTAACTTCGACCTTGATAAAACCCTGGAAACACTGGAGAGGGTTGACGTACATTATTTATGTATTAAAGATTTTCATCTGCCCCTTAACAGCACCGATCAACAGATTGCCGATTTCCATAAAAAGCTGGCTGCGAAAGGGGTTACCGGATATGCGGTTGGTCCTATTTATATGAAAACCGAAAAAGAGGTAGACAACGCCTTTGAATATGCCAAACGAGTGGGTGTTAAGTTAATAGTAGGTGTGCCCAATGTTGAACTGCTGCCGTATGTGGATAAGAAAGTAAAAGAGTACGATTTTCATTATGCCATCCACTTACATGGCCCCGATATTGCATTATATCCGGATGCCGATGATGTATGGAAGCACACCAAAGATCTTGATCCACGCATTGGTATGTGTTTGGATATTGGCCACGACACCCGTAATGGAAAAGATCCTGTAAAAGATTTGCAGAAATACCATTCGCGCGTTTTTGATATTCATATTAAAGATGTAACTGGTGATACTAAACTTGGCTATACTACAGAAATCGGACGTGGAATTATTGATTTCCCTGCATTTATTAAAATGCTGAGAAAGGTAAAATACAACGGGGTTTGCAGCCTTGAACACGAAAAAACTATGAAAGATCCATTTATGGGAATAGCAGAAGCTATCGGATATTTCAGAGGAGTGATTGCTACGGTAAAATGAATTTGATTTACCATTTACCATTTAATTTCGATGCCCATGGAAATTAAATGGTAATGGTAAACGGTAAATAAATTATTCCACTACATATCCCATTGCCAGCGCCAAATCAATTACCGATTGATTAATTGCTTTTCCTAAATCATCTCCCCCATCACCTTCTTTTTTCATTTCTTCATCAATATACGCTTGTCGTTTTTTTGCCAGTTCATCAATTTCCTTTTGTAAAGCAGTTCTTTCGGCATCTTTTTGAGCCACATATTTTTTTATTTCCGTTTGAGATTTATTTTGCAATTCTTTCGGCAATTGCGTTTCTTCCATTTTCTCTAAAACAGTGGCATCCTCTTTTACCTTATCAACTAAATCCCATGAGCTGTTATTGTATACCTTTTTGGTTTTACTTACTACCCGTTCGGCATAATTAGACGATGATACAGACTCGGCATTCTTATCCTGCCGTATTTGAGACTCTTTTCTAACATCTCCCGCCTGCCCGTAACCGATATAAGTATCGTTCAATTTCACATTACACATGCTTATTCTGTCATCATAAGGGGTACTAATAAACCTTACCAGGGCATTATGATCGATGTTAAAGAATTTACCCTTTCCCCTTGTTGCACCGTCTCTCCACATCCCCTCTATCCCTTCATGAGAATTTCCGCAATGAATTGTATTGACATAAATATTCTTACTCAAAGCATTCTCTATGGCAGTTTTATAAGATACATTTCCCTGCGTAAAAGGTTCGTTTCCGGCAATATATACAAGTTTCATATCAGCATCGCCTTTGCCCCACTCCAAGTTATCAACGGCTTTCTTGATAACGGCTCCACAGTATTCGTACCCCCCATTGGTGGTGAGGCCGAATAGTTTATCGGAGATTAAATCAAGATCATTCGTTAAAGGCGTAACCCTACGAATGTAATCATCTGTACGGATACCGTTATTGCCATATTCGTACAATGCAATTTCAATATATGGCGATTTTCCCTTAAACTTTAGCGTAGTTAATGTGTTTACAATATTCCACAAGCGAGATTTTGCCTGATTAATTAATCCATCCATGCTGCTGGAAGTATCCAAAAGAATAGCGACCTGTATTTTAGTGCCTTTATCAACTGTGTTACTTGTTACTTTCACTTCGGTTGTATCTGTTTTGGCATTTCGCGCTTTAGCACCATTACATACCGCGGCAATCACTAAAGTAGCTACAATAAGAAATGTGGATAAGAAAATCTTTTTCATAATCGTTAAAATTTGAATTGTTATTTAGAATGATTTGTACTCAATGGTTCAAAAATAGGCAGTTGAGGGTTAACATTTTAATCAAAATGGGTGAAATACAGTTTTTAGTTGGTAAAACGTAGATGCAAAAGTTTGAAAACTATTATCTTTAGAGAATAAAAACGATCGTTCGGACACTTAATGAATTAATTAAAGAAAGAAAAACATGAAACGCATTATCAGTATTTTATGCTATGCTATGGTTTGTTCCATAGCCCTACAGGCACAGCAAACTCCGGTAGATACAATCGTTGTAGCTCGTGATGGCACCGGCAAATATCGCACTATACAAGAAGCAGTTGAAAATGTACGCGCGTTTATGCACTATACGGTTACTATATATATAAAGAATGGCTTGTACAAAGAGAAACTGGTCATACCTTCGTGGGTGAAAAATGTGCAATTGGTTGGAGAGAGCGCGGAAGGTACAATCATTACTTACGATGACCATGCTAATATCAATAAGATGGGAACTTTCCGGTCGTATACCGTTAAGGTAGAGGGAAATGAGCTAACATTCAAGGATCTGACCATTGAAAACAATGCTGCTCAGTTAGGACAGGCGGTGGCCTTACATACCGAAGGTGATAAATTGATGTTCATTAATTGTCGCTTCCTCGGTAATCAGGATACGATATATACAGGTGCCGAAGGAACCCGATTGTTGTTTACCAATTGTTATATTGAAGGAACAACCGATTTTATATTTGGCCCTTCGACCGCTCTTTTTGAGAATTGTGTGATCCACAGCAAGCGCAATTCATATATTACCGCAGCATCAACCCCCGAAGGTATTGAGTTTGGTTATGTTTTCAAAAACTGCAAGCTAACGGCTGCTCCCGGTATAGATAAGGTTTATCTGGGCCGACCATGGCGTCCATACGGTGCAACAGCTTTCTTGAATTGTGAGATGGGTAGCCATATTGTACCTGCCGGTTGGCATAACTGGGGAAAAACAGAGAATGAAAAAACAGCCCGCTATTCAGAATATGCCAGTAAGGGAGCGGGAGCGAATCCTTCTGAAAGAGTGAAATGGAGTAAGCAATTAACAGATAAGGAAGTACGCCGGTACACCATCGAAAACATTTATAAAGATTGTAGCAACTGGTACCCCTATAAATAATATTTAGAACTAAAATCTTTATACCTTAATGATTTATGCTAATAACACAATGGCTACAAAAAAGCTATTATTTTTAATAGCTTTTATAGTGGGGATTGGCGTGTTTACGCGTGCGCAAAACAATTGTTTTTTTACCCATTATTCTTCCGAAGACGGACTATCTCAGAATACCGTAATGAGCATACTACAGGATCATAAAGGGGCCATGTGGTTTGCTACCTGGGATGGTATCAATAAATTTAACGGCTATACATTTACCACTTATAAAGCAGGACAGGGTAGTCAGATTAGTTTAACGAATAACCGCGTTGACTATATGAGTGAAGATAAATATGGCTATTTGTGGTTGCTAACTTACGATAATACGGCGCACCGATTTAATCCTCAAACAGAGACTTTTGAACAAGTACCGACCACAGGCGAGGGAAGTACACTTGAAATAACATCAATAAATGTTTTAGACAATGGCACAGTTTGGCTATTGACGAATAATGAAGGAGCCATTCGGGTAACAGTTGAGCCTCACACGCGCAAGGCCGTTCCCGAAATATACACCTTGAAGTCTGGCTTGTTTCCGGCAGAACAGTATAATAAAGTTTATCTGGATAAAGCCGGTAATGAATGGATGCTAACGAATAACGGTTTGGGGTTGATACGTGATAAACAAAAAGCGGCCGAAACGTTCTTCGCAGAAAGCCAGAACCTACCCCAATATGGTGATCAATCATTTCACGCTGTGTGCGAAGGAGAAAAAGAAATCTATTTTGGTGCGTGCAAAGGCCGTTTATGGCGTTTCCAAAAAGAAGATCACCGTTTTTTATTGTTGGAACTGCCCACTAAGTCGAATCTTGTTTCTATCAATATAATCGGCCCGGATGAGTTATTGATTGCCACATCTACAGACGGCTTTTTTACGTACCGCTTGTCTACACGGAAATTTACCCATTATTCGCATACAACCTGTAAAGCCTTGTTAAATAAGCCCATCATTTCAACCTATATGGACAAGAGTTCTGAGGTTTGGTTTGAACAAGAGGAAGAAGGATGCGTGATGCATTTTAATCCGTTTACAAAAGAAGCTAAACTTGAGCGACTGAAAGTGGAGCCCGCGGCAGCAGATCGAGCTCGCCCGTCTTTTCGTGTGCATGAGGATATACGGGGAACGGTATGGGTGCATCCATTTGGTGGGGGATTGGCTTATTTCGACCAAGAGCAAAACAAACTTATTCCTTTTTATAATGAGCCCGGCAGTAAAGACTGGCGATTCTCTAATAAAATACACTCGTCATTCTCCGACAAACAAGGCAATTTATGGCTGTGCACGCACTCTAAGGGTCTGGAAAAGATTACTTTTCGTCCGGTACAATTTCACTTAACCACACCGCATCCGGAAGAGCATGAATCGCTGAGGAATGAGGTGCGGTCGTTACTCGAAGATAATGAAGGCAATATCTGGGCAGGACTGAAAAACGGGGAATTGCGTATATATAATAAGGACAGACAGTATTTAGGCTACCTAACAGAGGCCGGAAGCATTGCAAAGAGTGGAAAGTCAATTAAAGGTGTGCCGTATAATTTGCTACAAGACAGAAACGGAATTATCTGGATTGCAACTAAAGGAGATGGAATTATTCGCGCGGAGAAAAGTATAGGCCATTCTGATCACTATAAATTAACACGCTACACCTATAATGCAGATGATATTTATAGCCTGAGCAATGATAATGTATACTGCGTATACGAAGATGAAAGCGGGCGATTATGGATTGCCACTTTTGCCGGTGGACTTAACTATATGGATAAGGATGAAAACGGGCAGGTTATTTTCATTAATCACCGAAACCACCTGAAAGGATATCCAATTGACAATTGTTATAAAGTTCGGTTTGTAACATCCGATAATAAAGGACATATTTGGGTAGGTACTACTACGGGCGCAATTTGTTTCGATGCTAAATTTACAAATCCGGAGGATGTGGTGTTTCATCATTATTCGCGCGTGCCCCGTGATCCTAATAGCTTGAGCAACAATGATGTGCATTGGATTATCAATACCAAACAGAATGAACTTTTCTTGGCAACCTTTGGTGGGGGGTTAAATAAACTTATTTCAATGGATGAAGATGGAAAAGCTATCTTTAAATCATATTCAGTGCGCGATGGATTGCCTTCTGATGTATTACTTTCCATACTTGAGGATGACAAAGAAAACCTGTGGCTTAGTACAGAACATGGAATAAGTAAATTTATTCCCGGTACAAACCAACTTGAAAACTATGACGATAAGAGTATTACTTTCCGGGTACGTTTTAACGAGGCAGCATCTACGGTGATGACCAATGGAGATATCCTTTTTGGAGCAAGCAACGGTATCTTCCGTTTTCATCCGGATTCTATTTCTAAAAGTAGTTATGTGCCTCCTGTACAGTTCTCGAGGTTGTATATTGCGAACCAGGAGATAACCCCCGGTGAGAAATCTATACTAAAAAACAGTTTAGACAATACCAAAAACCTGGTGTTAACCCACGAAGAGAATATTGTTAGCATTCAGTATGCCACGCTTGATTATACCGACCCCGGCAATGTGCAATACGCATATATGCTTGAGGGGCTCGACAAACAATGGACATACGCTGATAAGTTACGGAGCGCAACATACACGCATTTGCCCAAAGGGAAATATACATTTAAGGTGCGATCCACTAATAGCGATGGCGTTTGGGTAGACAATACACGTGCATTAAGCATAGAGGTTTTGCCCTCTTTTTGGGAAACTCCTTTGGCATATACACTATATGTTGTATGCATTGTGCTGTTTATCTTTACGGCTGTTTATGTATTGTTTACCATTTATCGGTTGAAGCATGAGGTTTCGGTAGAACAGCAGGTATCCAATATAAAGTTACACTTCTTTACCAATGTATCCCATGAATTGCGTACGCCGCTCACACTGATTGCCGGACCGATAGAGTGTGTGCTGAAGAATAAAGATCTTCCGGCCGAAGCGCGTGAACAGCTACAAGTGGTGGAAAGAAACACGAACCGTATGCTCCGTTTGGTGAACCAGATTCTGGACTTCCGCAAGATACAGAACAAGAAGATGAAGATGCAGGTAGAACGCGTTAACATTGTTCCATTCGTTCGGAAGATCATGGATAATTTTGAATCCATTGCCGAAGAACATCAAATTGACTTTGTGCTCGAAACCGAAAAAGATAATCTATTCCTTTGGGTAGACGATGATAAGTTTGAAAAAATTATTTTCAATTTACTATCCAATGCTTTTAAATACACTGCGAATGGTAAAATGATAGCCGTATTTATTCAGGAAGACCAAGATACGGTAACTGTTGAGGTACGCGATCAGGGCATTGGAATTGCCGAGAACAAGAAGAATTCTATATTTGTGCGTTTCGAACAGCTGGTAGACAAGAACTTGTTTAATCAATCCAGCTCGGGCATTGGCCTGTCGTTGGTAAAAGAACTGGTTGAAATGCATAAGGCTACCATCTCTGTTGAAAGTAAGTTGGGAGAAGGCAGTAGCTTTACAGTAGAATTTCGAAAAGGAAGGGATCATTACGATGAAAGTGTAGAATATATACTTGAAGACGCTAATAAGGTGACGATGTTCGAGAAAGTGGTAGACGCACAGAACCCGTTGGCTACAGAAGAAGTGCCTGTAGGAGATGCAGCAAGCGGTAATCATCCGCAACAGGTTATGCTGCTCGTAGAAGATAACACCGAACTTAGACATTTCTTACGCAGTATATTTTCTTCCAAATATAAGGTAATAGAGGCTGTAGACGGAATGGAGGGGTGGAATAAAGCGCTTAAATTCCTTCCGGATATCATTATCAGCGATGTAATGATGCCGCAGAAAGATGGTATCGAGATGATGAAAGAGCTTCGTGCCGATATGACTACCAGCCATATACCGATTGTTCTGCTTACAGCCAAAACAGCCATCGAAAGTAAGATTGAAGGGCTGGAGTATGGCGCAGACGATTACATCACGAAACCATTTAGTGCAACTTATTTACAAGCGCGTGTAGAGAATATCTTATCCAGGCGCTCGAAACTACAGGAGATATACCGCGCCAACCTCATGGGGAATGACATCACAATAACCGAGGCGGGTATTATTGATACTGATACAGAAGCCCTGCCCCAACAAGAGGATATTCAGCAACCGGAAATGACCGGCATAGATCGTAAGTTTATGGATAAACTACTGGAACTGATGGAAAAGAATATGGACAATGGCGATCTGGTAGTGGATGACTTTGTAAAAGAACTGGCCGTTAGTCGCTCGGTATTCTTCAAGAAACTGAAAATGCTGACCGGATTGGCACCTATTGAATTTATCAAGGAAGTGCGCATTAGGCGCGCGGCACAACTCATTGAAACCGGAGAGTTCAATATGACCCAAATATCTTACATGGTAGGGATAAACGATCCCCGGTATTTTAGTAAATGTTTTAAGCAGAAATTTAATATGACGCCTACGGAATATAGGGATAAGATCACTAAAAAGTGAATTACCAAAGCGGTAGAAGTATCGTTTGTCTCAACAGCACGTTGCATTTTTAAATTAGCAACGTGCTGTTGAGGCAAATGCGCGTTGCATTTTTAAATTAGCAACGTGCTGTTGAGACAAATGCACGTTGCATTTGGGTAAAGACAAATTCCGCCATAAATTGCAAATATATGCTTTTATTCTAAGTTAGCAATTATACCATCAAGAATTCGACTTCGTCATCATTGATGAAAGAATTTCATTCAAAAGAAATGAAGGCCTGAGATTTTTGTTGTACTTTTACTGCCTTGCCGTAAGGTTTTTTATTTTATATCAGCGCTTTGCTTTTAATAAATAAAACGCCTTTGCGAACTTAAAGGTTATGAAAAATATGTTGCAAAAAATGTTTTCCTTTTTTTTTATATGCGCATTAGCTCTCTCTATTGGGGCGCGCAGCAATGATTCCGAACCCGAATTGGGTACATCTATTGATTTTGAGTTTCCCCAAAATGAAAATGACCAATTGGTGCGAGCCTTTCCCGGAGCAGAAGGGGGCGGCATGTATGCTACCGGTGGAAGAGGTGGAAAAGTAATTAAGGTAACCAATTTAAACGATTCGGGACCGGGAAGTCTACGCGCGGCTATTCATACAACGGGCGCTCGCACAATTGTTTTCGAAGTAGATGGGGTTATTGAACTAAACAGCGCGCTGGAAATTAAAAAAGGTGATGTAACCATTGCCGGACAAACAGCACCGGGCGATGGTATTTGTTTGAAGAACTATTCATTAGTAGTGAGAGCTGATAACGTGATCATCCGTTACATCCGTTGCCGTATGGGCGATGAGAAACAAGTGGAAGGTGATGCCATGTGGGGACGATACCAAAGAAATATCATTATCGACCATTGCTCCATGAGTTGGAGTACAGATGAATGCTCTTCGTTTTATGGCAACGAGAACTTCACGATGCAATGGTGTGTGATCTCGGAGAGCTTGCGAAACTCACTTCATAGTAAAGGCGCTCATGGCTATGGAGCAATTTGGGGTGGCGTAAATGCCTCTTTTCACCATAACCTGTTGGCACATCATGATAGTCGTAATCCCCGCTTCGATGGTGGAGATTCGTATGCTCCGGCTTCAAACAAAACCCTGCTGACCAGTGAGCAACGCGCGGTTGACTACCGTAATTGTGTGGTTTACAATTTCTCCAACTATCCGGCTTATGGGGGCGAGGCGCAACGCGTAAACTTTGTGGGCAATTACTATAAGTGGGGACCCGGATCGGAGAATGGAACCGGCGATGCGAAAGCAAAGAAACGTCAACACTTTTACGTGATAGACGGAGTTAAACAGGATGTTGATTATGGTTGTCCGTCTATTTATTTAGGAGACAATACAAACTATCTCACACCGGATTTAAAAGGTGTAAATACCAACAATTGGAATGGGCTGGTATATGGAGAACTTCAAGGAAGTACTACTTATACAAAACTAACCGCTCCTGTGCCTATTACGCCGGGTGGAGTATCAGCCAGAGTAACCAACCATACTGCCGCGATGGCTTATGAACGTGTATTGGAATATGCCGGAGCCAGTTTTAAACGTGATGCTGTAGACAGTCGCGTGGTAAATGATACACGCAACGGAATTGCAACCATTATGAATGGATCTAAAGGCAGCGCTAACGGCTATATCGATAGTCAGGCAGATGCCGGTGGGTGGCCAATATACACACAAGGAGTTGCACTTATTGATACAGATAATGATGGTATACCCGATGAATGGGAAAATAGAGTGGGGCTAAATAAGCATTTATCAGCCGATGGCAATGAAAAAACATTAGATTCAACAGGAAGATATACCAACCTTGAAGTGTATTTGCACTGGCTGGTAAAGGATATAACAAACGGACAGGTTGCAGGAGGAGCGTATATTAGTCAGTAGGGGTAACGTTCAAACATGTCTTTTGTTTTACTCAATGTTATTCGCAAATTTACTCAATGTCATTAAATGAGCAAATAATTTCATCTAAAACTCATGTTTGCAAGTACATTAAACGAAAAGAGGGGGTGTGTCAAAAGTCCTGTCTTTTGACACGCCCGCCCCCACACCATGCGGCATTCACATTCTTAATTTTATTATCTCCAACGCGCGTCACCTATTTGGTAATAGATTAAGTCGTCATTAGAAAGTGTGAAATCACCATTTCCGGCATCTGCGTAACCAGGATCTAATGTTGTATACGTACCTTTATCATTTGTAGCATTCGATTGCGTGCTACCCGCGAAATTCGGAGCATTAAAATAATTATTATTGCTCATTTCCGTAATTTTGGTAGCCGCCTGATTTGTATAATATCCCGCAGTGTTTGAAAGAATATTCTTATTGAATGTTATTTCATTGCTAGCTAAGCGGATGTAAAGTAGTCGTCTATTATTACCATCACACACAGCATTGAATGTATTATTGCTTATGTTGATGACACTCTTTATATCCGGGTAATTACCTGAACCACCGGCATCCATTCTGAAGCCATCGCGAGCCGCGGCACTGTTATAAACCGTATTGTTTGTGAAAATAAACGATTCGGCAATTCCATTACGCATATCAAACAAATCGCCACCGGCACATTCAATGTTCGAATAAATACTGCTTGTAATTAGTATCGATTTTATAAAGGATTTATTGTTCACATATAATGCTCCTTTTGTGTAATTCTTAATTTCGCAGTTGTTAATAACCAGAGCTCCAAAAGAATCACCGGCTCCATATACAACTGTTTGATCACCGGAAGAATTTGTGCCATCAAGTACCAAACCGTTTAATTCAAGACCCGCGTTATTCGACATGCGAATTATGGTACTCATCAAAATCGGTTTGTCGGCAGGTCTGGCAGCTTTTAACGCGATTGATTTGCTAATATTTAGTGTAGCAACTTCATATATGCCAGGCATTAAAGCAAATACTTCACCTTCAGCGGCGTTTTCAAGTACAGCAGCAAGGTCTTCACCCGCTTCTACTAACGTAGCATTACCAATATCAATAGGAGTTGTAAATGTAACTATACCCCGTGTTTTAGCGCCATTTATTAATTTAGCGGTATATGTCATTTCATCTGTTAAACCCGTGATGGTTGCCGCGCCGGCCGCAATGTCATCGGCAGTTACTGTATAGGTAATATCGGCCGAACCATCTTCGGGAGTTAAAACAATTGAAGTAGCTGTTTGCCCCGCAGGCCAACGTAAAGTAACCCGGGTGGCTTCCAAATCATTGGCTATATCAATCGCTTGGAGTATTTGTTCTGTGCCGGTAGTAAATGCAATGGCAGACCATTTTGAATCTGCGATATCAGTACCCACACACTTAACCTGTACTATATAGGATGATTCACCTTCTAACTGCGTAACCGTATAAGAACTATTGACGATATCGGCTACCGTTACAACAGGTGTACCTTGGGCGCTTTCGCCCATATATACTTCTAATGTATAGGTTCTCGCATGCTCCATAGGAGTCCAAGAAACCTCTGCATTCACGTTGTTTCTGATACGAACAGCCAAATCGGTTGGAGATAAAATACGATCAAGGTTTAGTTCGTGTATATCATCGATGTCTTCGCAGGCTACATTCAAGAATGTACATGCCAGTAGTAGAACACCGGCTGTTAGTTTATTTATATATTTCTTCATAACTGTCTTTTTAAGAGCATTAATACCATGAATAGTTTTCTAATAATGGATTCGCATCCAAGTTGTATTGGAATATCGGCCAATACATGTACTTATCCGGATCGCGCAGATAGATTGTTTCTATCTTTTCATCTTTCAGTTTACTTTCACTTATCCATGCCGATTTTTTACCCTCAGAATCTTGGGTTACATATTCATAACCGGCAGGGTCTTGATTTGTTTCTCCATGATTTAACCCGTAGATTTCAAGCGCAGAATTAGTATCTGTAGTAGATACACCGCCCCTTGTCCAGGTATAATCCACCATATTATAATACAAGTAAGGATTGAGATCGGCATAATTGCCTTCGAGGTTACGTAAACGATACATTTTAGCTTTGGCTTCATCAAGGCTTGATTTTAGCATCCCCCAACGTATCAAGTCGGCTTTACGTATCATTTCTCCGGCAAATTCCAGTGCTCTCTCATCAACTATTGCTTTAAACATAGTTTCTTTGGTAGCGCTTGCAGCAGCTACATACTGATCTACTTCTGTAGCCCATTCTGTTGAAGGAAATGCTCTTTGTCGGATTTGTTTCAAGTAAGGTGCCGCAGCGTTGGCGCCATTCAATTCATTTTCAAGTTCGGCTCTCATTAAAACAACATCCGCGTAGCGCATATATTGTTTATTGATACCATCATCATCGGTAGCAATAAATCTATCCATCCATTCGTAGCGTAGTTTACCAAAATACCAGGTGTTTACACCACTCAGTTCTTGAATGCCATTCCTAATCCATTGGTAAGGAACACATGTTACATCACGGCGAGTGTCTTTTACCGAATAATCAAAGAATAACGTTGGCGTAGGGCCTACGTTTCCTCCCATAGCCTTTCCTACAAACTGGTCGATAGCAGCATGTTTCACACCGAAACTTGTAATTTGTCTGCCACGCATATCCGAATAAGGAATTTCCCATAAGGATTCGCCTCCTGCTGTGATCACGTCTCGGCAGTTCTTTTGGAATATATCTTCGAATTTATCTTCTAAAGCAACATATTTGCCTTCTTGCTCCATTACATCTTTACAGGCTTGCAACGCAATTGGGTACAATACAGATTTCGCTAATTCGGCATCATTGCTCACGCGCACTGTGCCGTCCGAACGCAATGCGGATCCGGAAGCTTGCAGACAAACGCGAGCCAGGAACCCTTTTACAAAAGCACGATTGATACGCTCTACGGTAGAAGTAACATCCAACTCGTTAGGCCATGCTACCATCTCTTCGGCTATTTGCAAATCAGCAATAATCCGTTTGTAAATAACGTCACGGTCTTCTCTGGGTAGGTACATGGTTTCAACCGAGATTGGCTCAAAGCGAGCAGGAACATCTCCCCATGCATTGATTAAATCAACATATGCCATTGCGCGAAGCGTTAATGCTTCTCCATAGAGCTGCGCCAGATTAGGATCTGTCAGATCGGCATGCGCTTCTAATCCTTGGATAGCTAAATTTGCTTTTTCTATACCATTATACATGTTCGACCATGGCTCGGCGGCATTTGCAATATTCATCAACGTCATTGTTGGTGAGGCATTGTAGTTGGCTATATAGCCTTTATCATCAACTTTTTCGGAACTGTTACACCATTCTATGTCGGTATTCGCGCCATAATAAGGCAAGTAGCGCGCGCGGTAATTCTGTTCGCCATAGTAAATGTATATATTACGAACGGAGCCCGAAGCCAAATCGTAAATAGAGAAGATATTGCTATCATCCAATGATGAAGGCGACTTTGTATCGAAAAGATCATCACAAGAGCTCATAAATAAGCCTCCCGCAAGTATGACCATAAACGTTTTTATATATTGTATCTTTTTCATAACTATGCAAATTATAATGTTAAGTTTACACCGATAACATACTGACGGCTTTTGGGATAAGCTGAATAATCAACACCCGGCGTTAAAGCTGTTTTTGTGCGCGTAGAAACTTCGGGGTCAAATCCGCTATAGCCGGTAATTGTGAACAGATTGTATCCGGTAGCATAAAAGCGAAGATTAGCTATACCCACTTTCTTGAGTAAACGTTTTGGTAGGGTGTAACCTAATGTTAGTGAACTTAATCTTAAAAATGAGCCATCTTCTATAGCCCAGTCTGTTAACACAGATTGCTTCATCCAAGGCGACCACATAGTAGTGTTGGCATTCATCGCAGCCAATTCTTGAGGATCATTGCTGATTGTTCCGTCCGGCCTTAAATTTGTCCAACGGTTACCCGCTGCCATGATATCAATCATATTACGGTAACTTGTTGTGGTTCCGGCGGTTGTATACTCTATTTTGTTGGCGTTATAAACATCGTTTCCTACGCTGTAGGTGAAGTTTGCTGCTAAATCAAAACCATATATACGGCCATTGAGCGCGAAACCTCCACTGAAATCGGGATTAACATCGCCAATGATAGCGCGGTCGGTGTCGGTAACTTCATTGTCTTGGCTACCATCAATGTTTTTAAGTTTAAGAGCCCCCGGGCGTATGTATTTTTTGTCAATAACTGTATTAACGGCTACATTGTCATTTAATATCCAGTTAGTACCATCAAATTCTTTAAAGTCAGAAACCTCATAGCGTCCATCGCTAACATATCCGTATATCTGACCGATAGGGCTGCCCGGACGTACTACGTAGTCGGAACTAATTTCGGTAGAAGCCCATCCTGAAGCGGCTGAATATTCTACAAGATCTCCTAAAGAAACTACTTTATTCTTGTTGAAACCAATATTTCCACTGAAACTCAACCCATAGTTCTTTTTGTCAATGGCAATTAAGTTCATGGAAAATTCAAAACCCTTGTTTTGTGTTTCACCCAGATTTCTATATTGGTAGCCGTAACCGGTACCTGATACCGGAAATTCAATCAGCAAATCTTTGGTAGTATTATAATAATACTCTAAGCTACCGCTCAATCTTCCCCCCCACACGGTGTAATCTAAACCAACATTTCTAGTATGCGTAGTTTCCCATTTTAGGTTAGGGTTGGCCATGTGCGAGCCGGTTGTCCAATAGTTAGAAACATTATTTATCCAACCTAAAGAGGCGCCTGTACCTGCCGACCAAATCAGTGAAGTTTGATCACTTGGGATATTGTTGTTACCCGCTGTACCATAACTAACACGGAGTTTTAAATCATCCAACCAGCTTTTGGTGCTTTCCATGAATGATTCTGAAGACAGACGCCATGCCAATGCTGCTGATGGGAAGTATCCCCAGCGGTTATTTTTCAGGAACTTTGATGAACCATCGGCACGGAATGTTGCCGATAATAGATATTTGCTGTCGTAGCCATAATTTACACGCCCAAAGAATGATAGCAGTACGTCATCGGCGTTGATGTACTTGTTTGTATCATGAGCCGTACCCTGACTACTTAAAGTAAAAGCCTGCTGAGATGTGAATAACGATGGGTAATAGCGAACCTCATCAGTGTCTACATTGCTTTTAGTCTTTACATATTCTTGTCCCAGCAACGCATCTAAGCTATGCTTGTCGTTTTTAATCAGTTTATTGAAATTATAACTTAATGTATTGGTATTTCGGAATTTTTCTCTTTGGCCCGAAGTAAATACGGCAGCGGGAAGATTATTTCCCCTGTCTCTGGAGTAGTAGGTGGTTACGCCATAAAACCTCTTATCCTTATTATAATATTGCTCTAACCCAAATTCTGTTTTAACCCTCAGGTCTTCAATTATTTCCCATGTAAAGCTACCGTTATAGCTATACGTTTGGCGTGATTGATTGCGGTCGGTATCTTTTATAGCTGTTATAGGATTAATTAATCGCAAATCAGGATCGTAACCATCGCTCAAGCTAGCATAGTTAAATGGAGGATAGATCATCACATTCTTCATACGCGAATCTGCCGATGACACTTCTGTTTTTGATTCATTGGCACCCGACCCATTGATTTCCGTATCAGAATAACGGGCAGAGAAGTCGAATGTAAGTGATTTGTTGGGTTTGTAGTTTAGTTTTAAACTAAAGTTATCACGCTTATAGTCTGACATAAGCATGATTGCTTTATCATCCATGTGCGCGTAGTTGAATGAAAATTTTAATGTTTCACTACCACCGGTCAAACTAATGTTATGATTGAAGGTATGTCCGGTACGACCAAACACCTGCTCTTGCCAATCATTGGTAGGGATATTGCTATATAAGTCAATATCTTGATAATTACCGAACAATGCAGTGTACTTATCCGGATTAATTTTATCAGGGCTATTACTGTTCAGCATCTCTAATTCGTATTGCCAATTCACATAGTCGCTTCCGGATAGTGTTTTTAACGTTTTGGCAATTTCTTTCCAGCTGTAGTAAGCATTGTAATTAACACTGATCTTGCCTTCTTTACCCGACTTTGTTGTAACAAGAATTACCCCGTTCGCCCCACGAGAACCATAGATCGCGGTTGAAGAAGCATCTTTTAACACATCAATAGATTCAATTTCCGATGTAGCGATATCGCTAATAGATTCAACAGGAAAGCCATCTACAATAAATAAAGGAGTATTATCACCCGTAATAGAACCACCCCCACGTACGCGGATCTTCATTTCTGCATCAGGCGAACCTTCGGTTGTAGTGATTTGTACGCCGGCCAGTTTACCTGAAATGGCTTCAACCGCCGAAGAAACCGGTACAGCTGCAATTGCCTCAGAACCTACAGAAGCTACAGATCCTGTTAAGTCTTTACGTTTTACGGTACCGTAACCAATCACTACGACTTCTTCCAATGCCGTTGCATCTTCTTTAAGTGTTACATCTAGCCTGGTTTTTCCGTTTGCACTGATTTCTTGTGGCGTCATACCAATGTATGAAACCACTACTGTTGCATTGGCCCCAACAGTTAGCTTGAAATTCCCGTCAAAGTCGGTGATTGTACCGTTTGCAGTACCTTTTTCGAGAATAGAAGCACCGATAACGGGTTCTCCTGTTGTGTCTTTCACATTGCCTGTTAAGGTAATAGTTTGCGCAGATAAGTTTATTCCCATAGCTACGAATAGCAGGAACAACATGGCACGCATGTTCTTCATTTTGTTAGACATTCTTTGCAAGTTTAAATTAGAATAATAGTAAATAGTAATATCATAATCACCAAAGTGTTAATCTCACGACACAAAAATAGACGGAGGTTAACACTTGGATGTGTAATATTTGTTTTTGAGATAGTATTTTTTGTTTTATACAACACAAATACATTCAGGATGCATTCAGGATATCAAAAATTTGATGTGTAAAAATTGTGTTTCTGAAAAATCACTATCTTTACGCCAAAAGATTCTACAAAAAAGTGATTTATCCCTATCTATTTGTAAGCATTCGGTACCCCCCAGTATACCCCAATGAAAAAACTCCGAAAGGTTGC